>DUEK01000019.1 GCA_011192155.1 Thermoflexia bacterium | reverse complement strand
AGGTCGGGATTGGTTGATGGATTGCTGGTCGCGCTACCCAGTGATTGATTTTTTAAAGGACGATGATTTCGAGCAGCTAGAATCTTGACTCCGATAAACCAAAACACACCGGCTGAAGCCTCGACTCTACCGAAATGAGAACTTTAGATTCTCCGCGAATCTCTGTGTAACGGAAACTTGGCAAAAGGGTGGCGAATGTACGAAAAAGTAGACGCCGGCATCATCGAGGCGCTGCGCCGGATCGTGGGCGAGAGCAATGTCCTGGTTGATTCTGAAGCACTGGAGCCTTACACCCACGACGAGACGGTGGGGTTGCGGGCTGACCCCGAAGTGGTCGCGCGCGTCAGGTCGGCGGGGCAGGCGGCGGAGATTTTCCGACTGGCCCAGCGGGAGCGCGTGCCGGTGACGCCGCGCGGCGCGGGCTACGGCCTCAGTGGCGGGGCCGTGCCCACCTGCGGGGGCATCGTCCTCTCGCTGGAAAAGATGAACCGCATCTTGGAGATTGACCAAGAGAACCTGATGGTCACGGTCGAGCCGGGCGCGATCACGGGCGACATCCACCGCGCGGTGGAGGCCGAGGGGCTGTTCTATCCTCCCGACCCGGCCAGCCTCGATTCTTGCACCATCGGAGGGAACATTGCCGAGGACGCGGGCGGCCCGCGGGCGGTCAAATATGGAGTGACCCGCCACTACGTCTGCGGCCTGGAGGCGGTGCTCCCCTCCGGCGAGATCGTCACGTGCGGCGGCAAGCTGGTCAAGAACGTCACCGGCTACAACCTGATCCAACTACTGATCGGCTCGGAGGGCACGCTGGCCGTGGTGACCAAGATCGTCCTGCGGTTGCTGCCTCTACCCAAAGTACAGGTTGACCTGCTGGTTCCGTTCGACGATTTCCAGGCGGCGGCCGACACGGTGTCCGATATCATCGCCCACCGCGTCCTGCCCACCACCATCGAGTTTATGGAGCGCGATAGCGTCCTGGCGGTCGAGCGGCTGCTGGAGAGGGAACTACCCCACCGCGATGCGGCAGCTCACTTGCTGATCCAACTGGACGGCAACAGTCAGGAGGCGGTGGACGCGGACTATGAAGTGGTGGGCGAGCTATGCCTGAAGCACGGCGCGCTGGACGTGTTGGTGGCCAGGGATAGCCGCACCCGCGACCGGCTGTGGGAGGCGCGCCGCTTGATCATTGACGCCCTCAACCACGCAAGCCCGGTCAACCACATGGAGGACGTGGTCGTGCCCCGCGCCGAGCTTCCGCCTCTGCTGCAGGGAATCAAAGAGATCGGCCGGCGGCACGACGTGCGCGTCGTCTGCTTTGGTCACTCTGGCGACGGGAACGTACACGTCAACGTCCTCAAGGACGAGATTCCCGACGAGCGGTGGGAGACGCTTATGCCCAAAGTGACCGAGGAGATTTACACGCTCGCCCTATCGCTGGGCGGGACGATCACGGGCGAGCACGGCATCGGCGCTACCCGCCGCCGCTATCTCCACCTGGCGCTGGACGAGACCCAGATCGAGCTGATGCGGGGGATCAGGGCCGTTTTTGATCCTCATCACATTCTGAATCCGGGCAAGATATTTCCATAGTACAGAAACCAGGCTTTTCAGAAAAAACCTGGTTTCTTTTGTTAAGGAGACGATGATGTTATGAACAAACCCGTCATTTCTTTGAGTGGAGTGTTTCCGCCTGTTCCCACCCCCTTTGACGCGGAGGGCGAGGTTGCGATCCGGAAACTGATCGAGAATCTCGAACGCTGGAACCAGTATGACCTGTCCGGCTACGTGGTCTTGGGCTCCAACGGCGAGGCGGGCTTTCTCAGCGTGGAAGAAAAGCTGCGCGTGTTGGAGGCGGCCCGGCAGGCGATTCCGCCGGACAAGCTGATGATCGCCGGGGCGGGGTGCGAATCCACGCGCCAGACCATCGCCCTGACCCGCCAGGCGGCCCAGGCCGGCGCCGACGCCGCGCTCCTGGTCACGCCTCACTATTACGACGCCAAGATGACGCCCGGCGCTCTGGCCCACCACTATGAAGCGGTGGCCGACGGTGCGCCCATCCCGGTGCTGCTCTACACTGTGCCAAAGTTCACCCACGTGGACATTGACACAGCCACCGTCGCTCGCCTGGCCCGCCATCCCAACATTATTGGCATCAAGGATACCGGCGGCAACATGGCAAAAATGGCCGACACCGTGCGCTTGACCGGCCCTGACTTTCAGGTGCTGGCCGGGTCGGCAGGCTTTTTCCTGGCCGGGCTGACGCTGGGCGCGGTGGGCGGTACCCTGGCGCTGGCCAACGTCGCGCCCCAAAAATGCCTGGACCTGCACCGCTTGTTCAAAGCGGGCCAGATGGAGGAGGCGGCCGCGCTCCAACGCTGGATGATTCCGGTCAACGCGGCGATCACGGCCCGCTTTGGCATCGCGGGCCTAAAGGCGGCGCTGGAGATGTTGGGCTACTATGGCGGGCCGGTGCGCTCGCCGCTGCTTGCCCTCACCGGTGAGGAGCAGCGCGCGCTGTGGGAGGTGCTGACTGAGGGCGGGCTGTTGTAGAACACAAGCTATGACACGGACAGACGAAGAATCACATCTCCTCAGCGAGTGAGGTGGAACCGACGCTGGCGCTGCGCCGCGATCTGGTGCGCGAGATTCGCCGCTTTAGGCCGGATATAGTCATCTGCTACGATCCGACCCGCCTCCTGGTCGGTGACAGGCACATCAACCACCCCGACCATCGTGCCGTAGGCCAGGCCGCCCTCGACGCCATTGCCCCGGCAGCCGCTATGCCACTGGTCTTTGGCGAACTGCGCGAGGAGGGGTTGGAGCCGCACCGCGTAAGAAAAGTCCTCGTCGCATCAACCTTCGAACCTGATACCTGGATTGACATCAGCGCTACGATAGATCTCAAGATCAAGGCGCTGCGGCAGCACGCCAGCCAATTCCCCGATGGTTGGGACCCCGAGGAGCGGCTGCGCGAGTGGGCCTCTGAGAACGGGAGTAAGATCGGCGTTCCCTACGCCGAAGCCTATCGGAAGATCATCCTGGTCCGTGAGGACGACGATTGACTTTGACGAGGAGGCTGGATCGAGTGTTTACGCCGGTTCCCGGCTCAGGATTCCCGTCAGGCAGCCCATCCCCCCGGCGGCTTTGCGGAGTTCGTCAATCTCTACTTCGATGCACTCGATCCCGGCCGCCTGGTACATGGCTCGGGTCTGCGGGCAGCCGGCCGGCATCAGCACCCGCCGTGGCCCCAGCGCGACAAAGTTGAGCGCCATTCCCGGTATGGTCTCCTGGTCATTGGGCAGCCACAGCACTTCCAGCCCCCGCGCGCGCAGCAGTTTCACCACCTTGTGGGGCACCCGGCCCGGCCAGACCACCGCCAGGTCACGGTCGGCAAAGTTGACCGTGCCCAGCAGGTGCATCGTCCCGTAGGGCAGGTCTACCCTCACCACTTCCACGCCCATCTCCTCGAGCAACGCTTGCACCTGCGTCGCGCCCTCGTCGTTGGTGCGCAGCCCGGTGGTCAGCAGCACTGTGTTCTCGTCCATCCATAGCGCGTCGGCGCCCTCAAAAGTCCCGGCCCCGCGCACGCTGCGCAGGATGGGTATGTCCAGGTCGGCGAGCCGCCGGGCGACGCGCACCTCCTCGCCAGCGCGCACGGTAGAGGCAGGCCGGGCCAGCACGGCGCCCTCCGGCGTCATGAAGAACAGGTCGCGCATAAAGATGGTGTTGGGGGGCGGGGCGGTGACCGGTTCCAGGTAGTGGACGGTAACGCCCGCGCTGCGGTAGGCCTCGGCCAGCGCGTCGTGTTCGCGCCGCATACGCTCAAAGTCCACTGCGGCCAGCATCTGCACCGCGTTGGGGTCGTCGGGGGCGCTTTTTATCTCTGTCCCAGGTCGGTGCAGCAGCACTGCCCGCAGAGGCGCCCACTCGGCGGCCACGCCCCAGTCGCCCCAGAGACCGCCCATCTCTTGGCGCATCGTGTCGGTGCGCGGCGACCAGCCCTTGCCGCCATAAGCGGCGGCGATGTCTGGATTGCTCATCATAACCCCTGTTCGTCAAAGCGAGCAAGACCTTTAGGGTTTCAGAAAACCCTAAAGGTCTCGGTGTAAATGGCAGGTATCGTTCATCAGGACGAGGGTGAAGGCGCGCCAATCGTCGTAACTGATGCCGTCTTTTACGTCAAAGACGTTCACGGCGCAGGTATCCTGTTGCAGCCGCCAAAAGTGATCGTTGCCCAGGCCCAGCACGGCGCAGAGCAGCACGCGATTGACGACGGAGTGAGAGACCAACGCAACTGTTTGCCCTGGGTGGTGGACGACCACTTCCTCCAAACCGGTCAGCACCCGCTCGCGCACGATAATCAGGTTCTCCCCGCCGGGAAACTGTACGGTGTGGGGTGCATCGTACCAGGCCCGGAGGAGGTCAGGGTCTCGTTCTGCGGCCTCGCCGGGTGAAAGCCCTCCCCACTCGCCGCAGTTGACGTCCAGCAAGCCCGCCAGTGGTTGGACGGTCAACCCGTGGGCGCGGGCGATGGGTTCTGCGGTCTGCATAGCGCGGCTCATGCGGCTGGCATAGACGGCGGCGACAGGCCAGCGGACAGCCACGTAGCGCCCGGTCGCCTCAGCCTGCTCAAGCCCAAACTTGTTCAAGGGTACGTCAACCTGGCCTCGGAAGCGGATTTCTTTGTTCCATGCTGTCTGACCGTGACGGACGAGTACAATGCGCGTCATTTGCTTTTTCTCCTCTCGGGATGGCTTTGCTATTCAGAACCAGAGATCGTGGGCTATAAAATCTCCCGCTTATCTACCGAGGCGCAGGCATTGTATCACGTTCACAAGCAGGATGCAACCAAGCACGTATAACACTTTACGGAAGCGTCCCAATCCCACCGGTGTAATTCTGCACCTCGAGGTATATCACCTTTGGCTCAAAGTCAGTTGTCACAAAGGCATAGTAATCCTGGTAGCTGAGGGTCGAGGCGGGGTAGCGAAAGGCCCACATCGCCACGCACGCGCACCAGGGCCAGTTCTGGCGGGCCCACTCGTACGCGCCGATGGTGTACTTGATGCGCTGCGCCGGACGGACGGAATTGGCCCAGCGCGGGTGGTCGTTCCAGCCGGCCTCGGTCACATAGATCGGCTTGCCTTCGTCACTGTGGGCGACCATTATCTCATGCAAAAGCTCGACGCGCCGAAAGTTGATCGCGCTGGCGGTGGGAGGTTCCTCCGGCGGGGACGTCAGCCCGTAGGCGTGGGCGGCGAGCGCGTCAAAGTAGGGGGCCGCTCCGGCTTTGTACATGCGTTCCAGGTAGGTCAGGTCACTCAGTCCGACCGGGCTACCCTCCGGCTCTAGCGTAGGAGCCAGCGCGCCCGCCAGCACGATCACGTCGGGGTTGGCGGCGTGGGCGCGGGGGTAGACGGCGCGCAGCAGTTCGACGTACCCGGCGGGATCCACTGGACGATAGCCCCACTCAAAGCTGAGATTAGGCTCGTTCCACAAGATGACGTGGTTCACGCGGCCCCGGTAGCGTCCGACAAAAGCGACCACAAAGTCGGCAAAGTCGTCATAGTGTTCGGCATCTAGGTGGGTGAGAGTGGTCTCCTGCTCGTCGGGGTCGGGGCGCGCCCACCACGGCGCCCAGCCCAGGCGGGCGATGACGGTTAGTCCCTGGTTCTCGGCGTGTTTGATCACCGCATCGCTGTGGCTCCAGTTGAACTTGCCGTCTTCAAGCTCAATGTAAGGCCAAGGGAAGTATTCGACGACCCAGGGCGCGCCCATCTGGCGCACCATTTGCAGGGTGTGTTGGATTTTCCATTCCTCTACTTCGTCGGTGAGGCGGGTGTGGACGCCGACGCTGGGGTTGGCAGTGACTACTTGCTGGGGCGGGCCGAGGGTGAGGTGAACGGGCGCGGGGCGGACGGCCCACAGTATGAGGAGCGCCAGGAGGGGTAGGCGTGTCACCTGGATGCGGCGCAACAGTGTCTGGGTATTTGCTCGCAGGCGTTCAATCAGATCCATCGCCGTAGCTCTTGACGGGGGAGATAAACAAAAAGGGAAGCGCGAGCTTCCCCTTCTGTGCATGGCTCCTCGGGCGGGATTCGAACCTGCAACCAACCGGTTAACAGCCGGACGCTCTACCATTGAGCTACCGAGGAACACTGGCGACATTATACCGCCGAGCGAGTAAATGTCAAATCTCGGATGGGTTGCCGGGGTAATTCACGCCGCGCTGGATGCGGGGGCGTCTGGTGGGGGGAGGTTATTCTTTCCCCGCCACCTTCTCCCAATCCGCCAGGAAGCGCTCTACCCCCACGTCGGTAAAGGGGCTGTAGATCATCTTTTGCAGCACGGTGAAGGGCACGGTGAGTATGTCAGCCCCGGCCAGCAGCGAGTCGAGGACGTGCCCGTTGTGGCGGATGCTGGCGGCCAGCACTTGGCAATCAAAGCCATAGTTGTCAAAGATCTCTCTCGTCTGACGCACCACTTCCATCCCGTCCAGCCCGGCGTCGTCCATGCGTCCCACAAAGATGGAGGCAAAGCTGGCCCCCGCCCGCGCCACTAGGTAGGCCTGGGTCGGGGAAAAGATCAGAGTGGCGTTGATGCGCCCGTTGGGCCAGGAGGCAATCTCCTTCATCGCCTTCAGCCCCTCGACGGTGGTGGGGATTTTGACGTAGACGTGCTCCGACCAGGAGAGTATGTCCCGCGCCTCCTCGACCATGCCGGCAGCATTGGTGCTGAGCACCTCGGCGCTGACCGGCCCCTGCACGATCTCGACGATCTTGAGCGTGTTCGCCTTGAGGTCGGCGGCGCCGGCGCGCATCATCAGCGTGGGATTGGTGGTCACGCCATCGAGCACGCCCCAACTGGCTGCCTCGCGGATTTCCTCAACGCTTGCAGTATCTATAAATATTTGTGCCATCGTTTACCTCCGTGTGTGTAGATGAGTAGATGGGGAAAGTGTACCATAGGCTGGCGTGGGGGCAAGTGCGAGATTGCGAATTGGAGTGAGAACGGGTATAATGACCAATGACCCAGATAGGTGGGCGAGGAGTGAATATGGAGCCAATTCGAGCAGGTGTGGTGACTGTTAGCGATAAGGGATACGCGGGAGAACGTGAGGATGCCAGCGGGCCTTTGCTGGTCGATTTGCTGCACAGGATGGGGGCCGAGATCGTGAGCCAGTTAATCGTACCGGACGAGCGGGTCGAGATCGAGCAGGTGTTGGTCCGGCTGGCCGACGAGGCGCGAGTGGACCTGGTCGTGACTACCGGTGGCACCGGCCCGACTCCGCGCGATGTTACCCCCGAGGCGACACAGGCTGTCATTGAGCGGGAGTCGCCGGGGCTGGCCGAGGTGCTGCGCTTTGAGGGCTACCGCAAGACTCCGCTGGCCGTCCTCTCGCGCGGTGTGGCCGGCATTCGCGGAGGGACGCTGATCGTCAACCTGCCCGGCAGCCCTAAGGCGGTGCGCGAGGGGATGGAGACGCTGTTCCCCATCCTGCCCCACGCCATCAGGATGTTGCGGGGCGTGCATACTGAACACGACCATCAGGAGGGAGCGCGTCATGCCTGACGAGCGCCGCCCTGTATTGAGCGTCGAGGAAGCGCGGGAGCACATTCTGGCGGCGGTGCGCGTTTTGGAGCCGGAACGCGTGTCTCTGCTGGAGGCGGAGGGGCGTGTACTGGTTGAAGAGGTTGCCGCCGATCGGGACATTCCCCCGCTGGCTAACTCGGCGATGGATGGTTACGCCGTACGCGGCGCGGACGTGGCCCAGCCCCCAGCCCTGCTGCGGGTCGTGGGCGAGGTCGCCGCCGGGCATGTTTCTGATGTGGTCATCGGGCCAGGGGACGCGCTGCGCATTATGACGGGCGCGCCGCTTCCGGCCGGCGCCGATACTGTCGTGCGTTTTGAAGATACACGCCAAGATGGTGATTGGGTCGAGGTGCTAAATCCGTACTTGACTGGCAAGAACGCCCGGGCGGCGGGCGAGGACGTGCGGGCTGGGCAAGTGGTATTGGAGCCGGGTAAGGTGCTGCGCCCGCAAGAGATCGGCATGCTGGCGGCGGTTGGGCGGACGGAGGCGGCGGTGGTGCGGCGGCCCCGCGTGGCGATTATGGCCACCGGTGACGAGGTCGTGTCGCCCGATCAGTCCCCCTGCCCCGGCCAAATCCGCGATGCTAATTCCTATATCGTCGCCGCGCAGGTGCGGCGGTACGGCGGACTGCCGCTCTTGCTGGGCGTGGTGCGCGACGAGGAAGCGTTGGTGCGAGAGGGGATGCGCGAGGCGCTGGCGCAGAAGGCGGATCTCATCATCACCTCCGGCGGCGTCTCAGTGGGCGATTTCGATCTGGTCAAGCAGGCGCTGGCGGCCGACGGGGAGATGCACTTTTGGTCACTCAACATGAAGCCTGGACGGCCGCTGGCCTTTGGCGTGATCGGCCCTTCGACAAGCTCAGGCCGTAGCGTGCCGCTGTTGGGGCTTCCCGGCAACCCGGTGGCGGCCATGATCAGCACCGAACTCTTTGCTCGCCCGGCGATCCTCAAGATGCAGGGCTTTGCCGATTGGCCCCGCCCGACGGTACGGGCGCGTCTGAGAGAGCCTATCGTCCGCAAGGATGGTCGCCGTCACTACTTAAGGGTGCGCCTGGTCGATACGGATGCGGGCTACGAGGCCACGCTGACCGGCGATCAAGGCTCCGGCATCCTTCAATCGCTAGTGCAGGCGGATGGACTGGCTGTTATCCCAGAGGAGGTCCATCGCCTGCCGGCGGGGACGTATGTGACGGTAATTTTGCTGGATTGATGAAAATGATCATGTGTGGGGGTGAAGATTATTCCAAAGTCCAATTATGAAGAATAGTGGTATCTTGTTGCTCGTTGTTCTATTGCTGCTCGTCGGCTGCGCCTCTGCGCCGACTGCCGTGCAACCTACCGCCAAGCCTGGCATGGCGAACCCGGCCTCTGTCTACTGCGAGGAGCATGGCGGAGAAGCCGAGATCTGCACCGATGACAATGGGGGCGCGTATGGTGTGTCTTTGCCGACGGTAGCGAGTGTGAAGAATGAGCTTTTTTCCGCGGCGAGTGCAGCCCCGGAGAGCCCGAGCGCCCCTACATTAGTACCTTATCGGTGAAATTCTTGCACATTGAGCAAGAATTTGGGAACACAGAGCTTCACAGAGAAGACACAGAGGGACGCAGAGAAAACCTCGGTGAATCTCTGTGTCTGCGAAGCCTCTGTGCTCTCTGTGTCCCTTTTCGGTTCTGGCTTGTCCAGGTTAGGGTTTGGGGCGTTTTACCGGTACTGCACCGACGGCGCGCCGGCCCAACTCAGAACCTCATTCAGCGTTGGCACAGCCGAGCGTGCTTGTAAGCCGTAGAGTGCGTCAAAGAAGGATGGTGTGTGTTTCAGCTCGATCACCTGCGGCTCGCCCTCAATGCCGCCCATCTCTGCTGCTTTGGCGATGGCATCGTCCAGCGTCCCGACCTCATCCACCAATCCCAATTCTTGCGCCTGCCGCCCGGTATAGACGCGCCCGTCGGCCAGTTCGCGCACTGTCTCTAGCGGTAGATCGCGCGCCGAGGCCACCAGTTCCACGAATCCGGCATAGATTTCGTCGGTCACCTCCTGCCACAGCGCTTGTTCATCCTCGGTCATTTCGCGAAAGAGGCTGCCCATATCCTTGCGCGGGCCAGAGGTGATGACGACCACGTCCACGCCGATCTCGTCCATCAAATCTTGGGCGTTGATGAATTGGCTGATGACGCCGATGGAACCGGTTAGCGTGTCTGGGTGAGCGAAAACATAGTCGCCGCCGCAGGAGATATAGTAGCCGCCCGACGCGGCCATCTCGCCCATCCAGATGATGACCGGTTTCTCAAAGTCTAGCAGGGCGTGATAGATCTCGTCGGAGGCGACCACGCTGCCGCCGGGGCTGTTGACGCGCAGCACGACGGCTTTGATGTTTGGGTTGACGGCGGCTTGTTCCAGCAGGTCATTCGTGCGGCCGGGTGTGATGCCGGTGGTGGTAAAATAGTCCAGGGGGCCACTGGTGATGGCGCCATCGAGCCAGATCACGGCCACGGCGTCTCCCGTGACCATCGGCGTCGTGGCGCCTCCGGCCATGCGGCCCATTGCGGTCATCGCGAGCAGCCCCGATCCGACGCAACTGCACACCGGCAGAGCAAAGCCCAGGGTAAAGGCCAGAAATATCCAGAGGATGGTTCGGTTTTTCATTTGGTGACTCCTTGTGCGTGATTGGCCGGCTAATTAATTTTACGCTTTACAACGGCACATCGGCAAAAACCGATAGGGGCGCGTAGGCCACGCCCACCATACTGGGGCCAGTATGCGCGCCCAACACCAGAGACATGGGGCCAACCGGCCGCCACTCGCAGTCAAAGCGTTGATCTATCTGCTCGCGCAGCATAGCGGCGCCTGTGAGGTTCCAGGCGTAAAGCACCTGCACGCGCAATTGGCTGCTGGGCGCGTGCTGTTTTGCCATGAGATCAACCAGCCCCCGCACCGCGCGCTTGAACGTTCGCACTTGGCCGTGTTGGACGTAGGTTCCGCCCTCTTTCTCCACCCCGATCAGCGGTTTGATGTTCAGTATTGAGGCCAGCAGCCCTTTCATGTGGCTGATGCGCCCGCCGTGAATCAGGTACTCTAGTTCTTTCAGCGTGTAGAGACTGTCGGTGGCGGCGTTGATACGCTCCATCAAGGCCAGGATTTTCTCCGTGGCCCAGCCTGCCTTTAGCGCGCGGGCGGCTGCCTCTACCTGCCAGCCTGGCGCGGCCGAGAGTGTCTTTGTATCAACGAGCGTGACGTTTGCCTCCGTCGCCATCGCCGCGCCGGCCTGGGCCGAGTTGAATGTGCCGCTCAAGCCCGAGGACATGTGAATGGACAGAATGTCGGGGTCGCTGGCCGCCAGCCGCCGATAGGTATCGGCAAAATCTCCGGCCGGGGGCTGCGATGTAGTGGGAAGGCTATCGGTCGCTGCCAACAAACGGTAGAACTCGTCCGGTTGGATGTCCACGCCTTCGCGGTACGTTTGGCCTTCCAGGGTGACGACGAGGGGGACGACGTGGATGGGGATGCCCAGTGTGTTTAATTCATCCATTTGCTGCGGGGATAGATCCACGCCGCTGTCGGTTACGATTTGCATAGTTTGTTCTCCTTTGGGTGCTCGTGCTCACGGCAAAACACATCTGATACATTGTACTAGGGTTTGTGATTTTGAGCAAAGCATCGCATTCACGCCGTCGCCTGGGCTTGTAAAAGCGCCAGCGTGGGGTTATAATCCAGGAAATTCCAAGTCACAACGAGGGAGAAAAAAATCCATGACTGATAAATGCACCGTAGATTTCGAACCCCTAGGCCGCCGGGCGCGCGTTGCGTCTGGCGCAACTTTGCTGGAGGCCGCCCGCCAGGCCGGTGTGGGACTGAACGCCGTCTGCGGCGGCGCGGGCACTTGTGGAACCTGCCGCGTGCGCGTCGTCGCCGGGAAGGTCTCGCCCCCCACCGAGGCCGAGCGCGAACTTGTGGCCGAGGGGCTGCGGCTGGCCTGCCAGGTTTGCGTGTTGGGTGACGCGCGGGTGGACGTGCCGCCGGATTCCATCACCGCCGCGCAACGGGCGCAGGTCGAGGGCCGCGAGCGAACGGTCGAACTTGACCCCGCCGCGCGCGGCTTTGACGTGACTCTGGCCCCATCCAACCTGGACGATCTGCGAGCCGACGTCACGCGGCTGCGCGAGGCTCTTGTTCAACAGCACGACGTCACTCTCGAGCGCTTTGACCCTGCCGCGCTGCGCCAGCTTCCCCTTCTGCTGCGGGAGAACGAGTGGCGCATTCGCATAGTCATTAAGAACAACGAACTGATAGCCGTTGCTCCGCCCGACGCTCCACCACTGGGGCTGGCGGTGGATATCGGCACAACCAAAGTGGCCGCCTACCTGGTAGACCTGGCGAACGGCGAGGCGCTGGGCGCGGCCGGCGTGATGAATCCCCAGATCGCCTACGGCGAGGACGTGATGGCCCGCATCACCTACGGGATGGATGGGCGAGAGCGGGCGCAGGAGCTACAGCGCGCGCTCGCCAGTGGGCTGGACGAACTGGCCGGCGAGTTGTGCGCCCAAGCCGGACGCGAGAGCGGCGAGATCGTCGAGGCGGTGCTGGTGGGCAACACTTGTATGCACCACCTGGCGCTGGGGCTGCCGGCCGATTCGCTGGGACTGGCCCCCTACGTAGCCGTCCTATCCGATTCCTACGACCTCAAGGCGCGCGACCTGGGGTTGAGCCTGTCCCCCGGAGCGAGCGTACATATGCTGCCCAATATCGCCGGTTTCGTTGGCGCTGACCACGTGGCCATGCTGCTGGCGACCTCTATCCACGAGACGGACGTGATCACCGTCGGTCTGGACATTGGCACCAATACTGAGATCAGTCTGGCGGCGGGAGGGCGGCTGTTGAGCTGTTCCTGCGCCTCTGGCCCGGCCTTTGAGGGCGCGCACATCCACGATGGGATGCGGGCCGCGCCGGGCGCTATCGAGCGGGTGCGGTTCGTCGATGGACGGATTGAGTATCAGACGATTGACGGCGCGCCGCCGGTGGGCATCTGCGGTTCTGGCATCCTGGACGCCGTGGCCGAGTTGCGGCGGGTCAGCGCGCTGCGGGCCAACGGAGCGATGCAAGCGGACGGTCACCCTCGCGTCCGTGGGGAGGGTAGGGGGGTCGAGTTTGTGCTCGTCCCGGCCGGCGAGCGGGATGCGCCCCGCGACATTGTTGTCACCCGCAAAGACGTCAACGAGATCCAACTGGCCAAAGCTGCCATCCGCGCCGGGGTCGAGGTGCTGCTGGACGAGGCCGGCCTGGAGGCAGAGCAGGTGCAGCAAGTGGTGGTGGCGGGAGCCTTTGGCACCTATCTGGACGTGGACAGCGCGCTCGCCATAGGCATGTTTCCCCCCTTGCCGCGCGAGCGGTTCGTGCAAGTGGGCAACGCGGCTGGGATGGGGGCCAAGCTGGCCCTGCTCTCGCGCCACTGCCGCCGGCAGGCTGAGGAGATCGCCCGCCGCGTAGAGTACGTCGAGCTGACCACTAATCCACGCTTTGTCGGGGAGTATACAAAGGCGCTGATGTTACCGTAAGCTCAGGTGCGACGCGCTTGCCGCTTTGCTTACACAAGTGCGTCGTACATTGCGTCAATCGTACTTTCTGTTCCAATCAGGGATAGTCTTGATGATGACGACCGTCCCGCCCAGCACGCCGAGCAAGATGCCGTGCGGTTCCATTCCCAACGCCCACAGCAGCGGCCCGACCGCGACCATCGCCAGGATGGTGGAACGGGCGCGGTGAAAGTGGAGCACTAGAGCTAGGATCAGCCAGAAGAGTATCAGTCCGAGCAGCGTCTCTAGCGCGGGTAGGGGGGCCAGCGCCAGCAGCGATCCCGCCAGCGTAGAGAGGCCGATGCCGCCGCCAAAGCGGATAAAGATGGACCAGTTGTGGCCCACTATCGCCATCACGCCGGCGGCTGTGGCGGCCCAGACGCTATCCGCCAGCAGCCCGGCCCCGGCGACGGCGGCCACTCCCAGAAGCAGATCTATCACGCCAGTTATCACGCCGCCCCCCAGCCCGGTCGCGCGGGTGACGTTCAGCCCGCCGGTGTGACCGCTGCCCTGCTCACGCACGTCCACGCCCCGCATGGCGCGGGCTACGAGCACTCCCGTAGGCGTCGCGCCCAGCAGGTAGCCCCATATCCCGGCCAAGAAAAGTTCGATTATCATTGTCGTTGCTCCTTTCGTCAGCACCGCACCTGCAGCCGTTGAGGGAGAATCTCAAACTCTAGCCGATGTGCGTCGGTGCATAACATCTCTCCATCCGCGTGGGCGATCAAATCGTCTGGCGATGAAATGATCACTCGCTTGGTGCGCGTCATCGTGACCGCCTCGTGATTTACGTGCGAGCCGTCCATAAAGCGGGGAACGAGGGCCAGCATGGCCATTTTACCTATCTCCTGCACTATGCACAGGTCGAGGAGGCCATCGTCGGGTAGGGCATTTGGCGCGGTGAAAAAACCGCCTCCTTCACGAGCGCCGTTGGCGACGCAGACCATCATTGCTGGGAATTCTAGCTTTTGGTTGCCATACTCGATGGTCATTTGCGGGGATTGAGACAAAAAGATCGTTTTTAGGACGACGGGCAGGTAGAGCGCCATTCCGCGCACCCATTTGACTTTGAGAGCTTCGTACGTCACCCTGCCGCCAAATCCGACGTTCACGGTATTATCAAAGTAGCGCGGGGACTGGTCGTCCACCGCGACTCGGCACACGTCCACGATGCGGGTTTGGCCGTGGGCCAAGCGCCGGCAGGCGCCTTTCAGGTCGGGCGGGATGCCGACGGTGTTGGCAAAGTCGCTGCCAGAGCCGACGGGGATGACGCCCAGCGTGCCGGCTACACCGTCCCCGGCCACCGCCATGAGGCCGTTGACCACTTCGTGGGTCGTGCCATCGCCGCCGGCGGCGACGATGATCTCAAAACCATCGCTGGCTGCTTGTTGAGCCAACTCTATGGCGTGCCCCGGCCATTCCGTGATCGCCAGGTCAAAGTTTACGTCCTCTGCGTTCAAGAACCGGCGCAGCGCCGGTTCTGACCTTGCGCCGTACCCTCGCCCGGCGATTGGGTTGAGAATGATCTTGATGGGTTTCATTGTTTTCTCCTGTGGATTGATGTTAGGAGTTATCGTACTGAGGTTTTCCAGATGGCTCAGAAACCAGGTTTTTCGTCATACGAACCAAGTGACTTGTTGCTTTACCGCATAGAAACACCCTACCAGGCTCAGCGTTACGCACTTGGGGGTCGATTAGAGCATTGCTGTCTTTTGGACAGGGTTTGACAGTGTTTTTCTCTGGGGGTAAAATAAGGTAAACAAACGGCTATGCGAAAAGGGAGGTGTGCGATGGTTGAGCAATTGTCTTTACCCGACGTGGACGTCCTTGCAGAGGAATCTACTCAAACCGAGACCTCGCCAGGCATAAGCGCTAAATCTTCGCTGCAGGCGGCCCTGGGAGCTTTTGAGCTTTATATGCAGGAGCAAGACTTTAGCGAGAACACGGTGGACGCTTTTCTCTCCGATCTCAACATCCTGTCCCAGTTCGTCGGCGTGGGGACGGCGGTGGGTGCTATCTCTACCCGCGATCTCAATCGCTTCACAAATTGGCTGGTGAACGAGCGCGGCGTTCCCTGCAACCAAAAGTCGCTGGCCCGGCGGGTGACCGCGCTCAAGGTCTTTTTCGGCTGGCTGGCCGAGACGGATGTACTCTCCAAAGACCCTGCCGCTCCCGTAATTCACAAGCCGGTGATGACGCCGCTGCCCGACATTCTCTCCGAGGCCGAGGTGGAGCGGGTGCTGAGTGTGACCCAGGCGATGCGTCATGGGGAAAAGCCGGACGCCCGCCCGCATTTGCTGGTGACGCTGTTGCTGCACACGGGCATCAAAAAGGGTGAGTGTATGGACATTGTGATGAATCACTTTGATTTTAGCGATTCTGCTCAGCCGGTGTTGTGGATTCGTTACGCCAATCCGCGCCGCCGCCATAAGGAGCGCAAGCTGCGCTTGCCAGTGTGGTGGCCGGCGGTGCTGGCCGAGTATCGTGCTCAGTATCAACCGGAGCAGTTGCTTTTCCCATGCACCGCTCGCAACCTGGAGTATGTCTTGAAACACGTGGCGGAGCAGGCTGAACTCCCTAATGGCCTTTCGTTCACGGTGTTGCGCTGGACGTGCTCGGTACGTGATTATCGCGCCGGAATGGAGAAAGACAAACTGCGCCAAAAATTGGGAATTTCCAAAATTACCTGGCGCGAGGTGAAGGTCAAGGTCGCCAGGCTGGCGAGTCCAGCGCTGTGAGAGGGGCGGCTGCGCATTAGAGAAATCAGGCTTTTCTGCAAGCGGAGCGACAAAAATCTCGTTTCCGACGAGCGCTCAGGAGATCAGCTGTTTGATTTGCCGGATGGACCGGTTGGTCGCACGGCGTAGGGGTAGCCGCCGAGCGGGGACGTTCAGCCCAGGTTGTCCTTTACAATGTCTGGCATCGTATATGGGAGGATAGTGGTTCCGAGTGGTTGCACTGCTAGGACATTCCTGGCTTGCTGCTGGACAATTTAACGTTGAGGTCTGTGTTTGGACGGCCTTGCAATCATCAACGTTGCGTCAGTGGACGCAAATCCCCCCGCAAGTTGAGAGATTTTGACCTGTGCAATTAAATCGTTGGGCACGGACGAACACGGATTTCACGGATACAGCGCTTTGACCACGCGAAATCTCAGGACCAGAATATCGAGGTGATGGCTATTTATCGCTTGGTTCCCACACGTTCGTGACCTGGAAACCATCGGCCTCTAGCGCTCGAGTAGCGGTTTCCTGCTCCACTCCCTCCAGGCGGAATGCGACGACTCGATCCTCTGGCTGTTTGCCCCAGAACGTGCCCAGTGAATGGATGTTGACGCCCAGGCTCGCCATACAGCTCGTGACCCGCGCCAGGCTACCCACCTCTTCTGGGATGACGACGGTGACGCGCAGCGAGGGATGCCCGCCTCCCAACCCCTCGACGAGGACACGAAAGATGTCTGTATCGCTGATGATGCCAACTAGCTTCTCGCCCTCGACAACGGGCAGGCAGCCGATGCGGTGATCTATCATCACCCGCGCCGCTTCCTCGATGGGCAGGTCTGACTCCACGGTGATTGGCTCTCCCTGGATGATCTGCTCTACCTTTGTGCGCGAGAGGATGTAATCCACCTCAAAGACGCTAAGTGAGGTGGCCGAGGTGGGAGAGGCATAGACCAGGCTTTTCTCGGTCGTGATGCCGGCTAGTTTGCCTTCCTCATCCACTATTGGCAGGTGGCGGAACGACTTGCTGCGGATCAGTTCAAGGGCCTCTCTGAGGCTGGTGCCGGTGGTGATGGTTATGGGATCAGGGGTCATTCGATCTCGTACTAGCATAGTTTCTCTCCTTAAAAATGTCTAGCCGGGCGGCCAGCTCAATGCACGGCCACCCAACAGGTGCACGTGCAAATGAAATACGGTTTGACCAGCTTGGGGGCCGTTGTTGACCACCAGGCGGTAGCCATCGACGATCTTTTCTCGTTCCGCCAACTGACGGGCGACGACGAATAGTTTGCCCAACAGCGCCGTGTCCTCTGGCCCCACTTGGGCCATGCCGGCGATGTGGCGGTTGGGCACGATGAGAATGTGAACAGGCGCCTGGGGGTGCAGGTCGCGGAAGGCGGTCACGTCCTCATCCTGATAGAGGATGTTGGCCGGAGACTCGCTCCGCACAATGCGGCAAAAGATACAATTGCTCATTCGATCACGCCTCCATTACCTCTCCGACCAGGTGGCCGTTTTGCAAAGCCAACAGTCGCGTGTTGGTCAGCCGGTTGTGTAGATGGTCTTCCGCCCGGGTAACGACTCGCAGATAGTTACCGGTCAGGCCGGGCCACAGGCCATCGGGGCGACGATGCTCCCACAGCACCGTCATCTCGCGTCCCACGAACCGCTGACGGAAGCGGAGGGCCTGCTCGGCGCTCAGTTCGCGCATCACGCGGGCGCGCGCCTGACGTTCTGCTCTGTCCACTCGGCCTGGCAGACGGGCGGCGGCCGTGCCCGGGCGGCGGGAGTAGGAAAAGACGTGCAGCCGCGCGAACTCTATCGCCACCGCAAAGTCGTAGCTGGCGCGGAAAGCATCCTCGTCCTCACCGGGAAAGCCGACGATGAGATCGCTGGTGACGGCCAAGCCGGGGATAGCGGCGCGGGCGGTCCCCACCAGCCGGGCAAACTCGGTTGTGGTGGTGCGGCGACCCATACGGCGCAGCGTCTCGTCGCAACCGGATTGGAGCGGCAGGTGAAGTTGGCGGCACAGGCGCGCGTTTTCCCACAGATCGAAGAAGCTTTCGTCCAGTCCCCACGGCTCTAGCGACGAGAGCCGGAGACGGGGCAGATCGGTGCGGGCCAGCAGTGCGACGATCAGTGCGCGCAGTCCATCCGGCAGCCCCAGATCGCGTCCGTAGGAACATAGGTTCGCACCGGTCAGCACGGCTTCCTGGCAGCCGGTCTCGACCAGCGCCTGTACTTGGGCGACAACATCGCTCACGGGACGGCTGCGGGACGGCCCGCGCAGCAAGCGCGTGACGCAGTAGGTGCAGTGATTGTCGCAGCCATCCTGAACTTTGATAAAGGCGCGGGTGCGGGAGAGCGGAGGAGCAGGTGAGTGGAGGGGTGGAGGAGCAGGTGAGCGGAGGGGTGGGGGGGTGACTATTTTTGTTGTTTGTTCTTTTTCAGCGTTTGGTATGACCCAGGCGACGCCGGGCAATGCGGCGCACTGGGCGGGGTTCAACGTGGCGTAGCAGCCGACGGCGGCGATGCAGGCTTGAGGGTTAGCTTGGCTCAGTGCCTGGACGCGGCGGCGCGATTTGCGCTCCGCGCTGGCGGTGACGGCGCAGGTGTTGATGATGCAAACGTCGGCCTGGGATGGGTCGCCCGCGACGATGTGTCCCGCCGCTGCGAACTGGCGGGCCATCGTCTCGACCTCGCTCTGGTTCAGGCGGCAGCCCAGGCTATCCAGATAGACGTTCATCTGTCGTCACTCCACGTATCCCAACTCCCGCAAGCGTTCGACGACGATGTCCATATCTTTGGGAGCCAATGGCTGCTTCACTGGTATCCCGGCCAGCGGGTGTTTCACCTTTCCCCAAGCAATGCGCTCCCAGGTCCGCTCGTGGTAATAGTACAGCACCAGCCGGATGCCGTGGAACAAAACAGTGATCAACGTCATCTCCGTCAAGTCGCCGGTGATCAGGTAGGCGATCAGTCCCAGAAGCAGGATGCCGATCACGCGCCACACGATTGATTTGGCCCAGGAACGTTTCTTGGTGTCCATATATTTTCCTGATGGTAGATGCCCAGAATGTTACGGCTGGATAGTAATGAAACGGGCTATGCTGTCCGCGCCGACTCGATACCAGTACAACGGTGTATAGCTCCAGTCGCGCTCCGCATTGAGGTCGCCGACTCTTTCCCTCGTCGGCCGACCGTTAGCCGTGATATCTTGCTCTAGCAATTCCAGCAGCGCCCAGGCGGCCTGGTATGCGGGAAGCGCCAGCGGGCCGGGCGGGGCGCCGTTGGAAACGGCCTGGTAAGCGGCGACGAAATCCGCGCCGCCGGGCGCGTCCGCCGGAAAGGGGTAGGGCGTGACGAATGTCGCTCCCTCGGCAGCCGCTCCCGCTACGGCGCTAAAATCCGCCGCGGCCAGTTCCGGCCCGCCCAGAAAAGTTCCCTCCCATCCGGCCTGACGCAACGCCGCGATGGCCTCGCCCGCCGTCACCGGGTCGGCGTCGCAAAAGACCGCCTCTACGCCGGAAGCCAATACCTCGTTTACCCAATCTTCGTTCTCCGGCGAAACGACCGGCGAAATCTGCAACCGGTGTTGTTGCGCCGCCCGTTGTAATGCCGTTCCCAGCGAGCCTCCCCCGGTCACGAGCGCGGCCTGACGTTGTCCCAATTCTACGAGTTTGACAAACATCTCGCCGGCCACCGTTTCGGCAGGCGGCCCCGGATGGTAGATTTGTCCCTGCTCCTCGGCCAGCAATGAGTGGAGCACTGCCGGGACGACGAGCGGAATGCCTGCCTCGGCGTAGACGCTCAACGCGGCAACGGTCGTCTCCTCGCGCAAGTGGCCGATGACGGCGATGACGGCAGGGTCGACGGCCAATTTGCGGGCCTGCTCGGCCGCCTGGAGGGGATCGCCTCCATCGTCGTAGGCCACCAGTTCGACGTTATAGCCCCCAACCCCGCCGACCTCGTTAGCCTCGCGCAGCGCCAGACGGACGGCGTAGATGACGTCGTAGCCGACGTAGCGGTAGCGTCCCTCGAACGGAGCGACCAGTCCGATCTTGGCTGTGGGCCACGTGCTTCCAGGGAAAGAGCAAGAGGCAACAAGTAGGAGGCAGGAGGCAAGAAGCGGGAGACAGGAATTTGTTCTACATCCTGCATCCTGTATTTTGTGCTTATTCGCCGCCACACATCTGGTAGTTGGCGTTGTGCTCCTCCTGCGTCACGGCAAAGAGATGGCTGCCGTCGTTTTTCGTGCAGTTGGCGAGGAAGAAAAAATAGTCTGTCTCGGTGGGATATGCGCTGGCCTGAATCGAAGCCAGGCCGGGACTGCAAATTGGCCCTGGCGGGAGACCCAGGTTGTGGTAGGTGTTGTAGGCCGAATCTACTTCCGTCGCTTCCAGCGTGAATTGGGGCCACCACGTGTCCGGCGCGCCCAGCGCGTACTGCACGGTGGGGCAAGCGCCGAGGAACCAGCCATCCGCCAGCCGGTTGTGGTAGACTCCGGCGATGAGCGGCCGCTCATCGTCCAACACCGCCTCCCGCTCGACGATGGAGGCCAGTGTGACCAGTTGGTAGACGTTCAGTCCCTGGTTAGCTGCCGCTGCCTGCATCTCGGCGGAAACGCGAGTATCAAAGGTCTCCAGCATACGGTTCAAGAGATCCAGAGCAGTAGGATTTTCCGGCAGGCGATAGGTTTCTGGAAATAGGAACCCTTCGAGCGTTGCGTTGGGGGGCAGATCGGGTAGAAAGTTTAAGGCGAGGCCGGCGTCACGCCAGCCGGTCGTCACCAGCACCAGGAACTCTTCCTGTGATATATCCGTCTGCTCTGCCACCTCGGCGGCGATCTGTTCCAGCCGCAGTCCTTCTTGGATCGTTATTGCCTGCTCCGGGCGCTGTCCGCGCTGCAACGCTTGGGCGATCTCTGAAATGGTCATTGTCTGGCGCAGGGTGAACTCTCCGGCCTCGATTCCGGCGTCCAATTCGTGATACTGGACGTAGCGGCGGAACAGTTCGGCATCGGAGACGAATCCTTCTTCCTTCAGGCGGGCGGCGATCTCGGCCGCCGTCTCTCCCGGTTCGATGACGAAAGTGGCCGGTGTGTCGTTGTCTCCGGCCGGTTGCTCCAACTCGGCTGCCTTCGAATCGAGGTAAGCGCCGATCAGAAGATCATCAGGGGACGATAGGCCGGGCAATTCGATAGAGCCTCCCCCATCGCCGTGCGCGGAGCGGTTCACGAACAAGACGACGCTGTATACGGCGGCGATGATGGCGGTCAGTGCTATGATAAAAGCGGCTGTTCGGCCTATATTTTTCAAATTTGTTTCCTCCAAATATAGCTAGGATCAGGTTTTTTGGTATCCAGATACCTCTGCAAAATCACGGCGGCCGCTATTGCGTCCAATTCATCCTTGCCCCTCTTTTTCCCGCGATTTTGACATATGATTTCTTCAGCCTCGGCTGTCGTGAAACGCTCATCCCACGAAACGACCGGGACGGGGAGATGTTCTGCCAGCGCCAGTCCGTAGCGGGCGGCCCGGCGCGCCTGTGGGCCTTCTGTGCCGTCCAAGCTGAGCGGCCGGCCGATCACGACCAACTCCACGTCGTGCTCGGCCACGAGAGCCGCGATGGCAGCAAAGTCCTCTTCTTTCGACTTGCGCGCCAACGTCTGTAACGGGCGGGCCACAGCGCCGGTCGGATCGCTGATAGCGATTCCGACGCGCCGTTCACCGGGGTCTAGCGCCAATACGCGCATATCTCGGCTCATCGGGTGTCAAACCCTAAAGGTTTTCTGAAACCTTTAGGGTTTTCTGCGGCGCGACTTGCACGCCGATGCGCAGCGGGAGCAGCGGCAGCCGCTCCAGCCACTTTAATTGCTCCGGCCACTCTGGCCAGAGTGTGATTTGTGGACTTTCGGCCAGTGGGAATTCCGTCCGCAATAGCTCGTGGGCCTCGGCTACACGCTGTCCCTGGATGAGGCCGGCCGCCGTGCTGACGTCGAGCGCAGCAGCGGCGTAGCCGCGAGCGGTGACGAAAAAGGTGAACCAACCCGGGCCGACGTCTTCCTCGGCCACCTCGCCCAGTTCAAAATGGGCGTCCACCAATTCGTACCTTAGCGGCAGACTTTGAGAGAGCGCGGCATAAGCCACCGCTTTTGCGTTGTCCACATCTACTGCCAGCCCTCTCACTTGCAACCGCATGTTCAGGCCCACTTTGTCGCTTTGCTCAGTGATAAAGTGGGTGTACGCTTCTTTTGGAATCCCCACGATGAGCAACGATTGACGGAGCAGAATCTCGTTTGCTTCCAGTAAATCGCTCGTCGTCATGTCTGTGTAGGCTTGATCGAGCAACTGCCGCATCAATTGTTCTCGCGCCCGGTCATAGTCGGCCTGGGTAACGGCGCGCACTTCTTGGAGTTCCGCGCCGCTGGTCGGATCTGGATTGATCACCCGCACGGCGGAAGCGGCCACGCCCTCTACCTGGTTGATCTGGAAAGCGCCCACGTTACCTATGTTTTGGTCCAGCGCCTCAATGGGCACGGTCGCCTGCCCAGCGGCAGGGACGACGACGTCGGCGGTGGTGTGGAAGCGGATAGGGTAGCTGGTGGAGGAAGTACGCACAACTGTGCCGGCCGGCACGGTGTAATTCTGCGCCAGTAGATTGGTGAACATGGCTGTGCCGGTCGCCCGCCCCGCGACGGCGTTGACCGTACCGGTCGTTTCGACCTCGGCGTAACCCTCAACCTCGGCGCCGACTCGCCGTGCTGGGACGAGGTGGGCGGCGTGATCTATTGCTTCGACGTCGGGGTCCACCGATACCGGCACGATGGTGGTGAATTCCTCGCCGGCCGGGATCAGCGTCACTGCCCCGCTGGGTATGATGGCGTAACTGCTCCCCGCAATGATCAACAGGGCCAGCACAAAGATGATGAGGCGCGTACCCAGGCGGGCCCAATTCAACCACGCGGCGCGGGGGTGAATTGGGCGAGGTCTCAGTTCAACTTTTTGCTCCCACCAGGGATGTGGCGGTGGTTCAATTTGCTCCGGTGGGCGGCTGCGCCATACATCGGTTTCCTGTGCTTTCTCGACGCTGGAAAAGGCCGGAAATCCACACCCACGGGCCAGCGCTCGCCGTTCGAGATCAGGGGAGATGATGGCGATTTCTAGCTGGCGCTGCTCGGCCTCGCGGCGCAACAGGTTAAAGTCTAACTCGCGGGAGAGGAAGCGTACGTCCCACGGGAGGACGAGCGCGACGCGCCCCCGGCCCAGCCAGCCAAGTCGGTGTTGGATGGAGGTAAAGTCATCCTGTGGTTCTAGTTCTACGATTGAGCAGGTTCCAAGTCCCATTGCGAATGTACGAATTACGTTTCACGCCTCACGTTTCAGTCTCCAGCATTTCCTTGAGCATAGGCGCCGCTTGACCCAGCGCGTCGTCGAGCCGGGCGGCGTCGCGGCCGCCCGCTTGAGCCAGAGTGGGACGACCGCCGCCACCGCCGCCCACGATGCGGGCCATGTTGCGCACCAGATTGGTTGCATCTACGCCGCGCTCCACCAGATCGGGGGTGACGGCCACGACGAGGGCGGGGCGCTCGCTCAGCGCTGTACCCAGGGCGACCACGCCGGATCCCAACTGGTCGCGGAACCAGTCGGTCATTTCGCGCAACACCTCCATGCTGGGCGCGGTCACGCGGGCGCTCAATAACGGCGTCCCTGCCACTGTTTGGACTTGGTTCAGCAACGCTTCAAACTCGTGGCGCGCCAGTTGTTCCTGGAGGCGGGTTATCTCTTTGCGGGCGGACTGGAGCTCGTCCAGCAATCCCAATGTCCTGCGCTCCACCTCATCCGGTGAGACGCCCAGATAGGCGCCCGCGCGGCGGAGGGCGCCAGATTGACGTTCCACTACGTCCACCGCTACACGGCCAGTCACCGCTTCGATGCGCCGCACTCCGGCCCCAATTCCTCCCTCGGAGACGATGTGGAACAGGCCGATCTCGCCCGTCTCGTCTACGTGGGTACCGCCGCACAATTCTTGGCTGAACGGTTCGCCCGGCCACCCGATGCGCAAGACGCGAACCACATCGCCATACTTTTCACCAAAGAGGCCGATGACTCCTTCACTGATGGCCTGGCGGTACTTTTCCTCCGTTACCTCCACCGGGTAGTTGACCAAGATGGCGTCATTGACGGAGCGTGTCACCGTGTCCAGTTCGTCCTCGGTCAACATTGCCGGATGCGTAAAGTCAAAGCGCAGCCGTTCGGGCTCGACCAGCGACCCGGCCTGCGCTACGTGTTCGCCCAAAACGTAGCGCAACTCGCTGTGCAGGAGATGGGTGGCCGTGTGGTTGCGGGCGATGTCCAGCCGGCGCGCATAGTCCACGACGATCCAGACCTTGTCGCCAACTCGTGGTTGCCCCTGCTTTACTATGCCAGCGTGGACGATCAAGCCCGGAACTGGTCGGAGCGCTTCTTGTACCTCGATTTCCCAGATTGGCTCGGTCTCTTCCGGCAGGTAGGACGCGATGATACCGGCATCAGAGACCTGACCGCCGGACTCGACGTAGAAACAGGTGACCGGCAGCACTACCTCGATTTGTTCTCCTTCTTTGGCCGATTTGACCGGCTCTCCATCGCGCAGGATGGCGACGATTGTGGTCTCTACATCGGTGGTTGAATAGGGGTCGTGCTCGACTCCGCTTTCGCCCAGGAGCTTTTGCCCTTGTAGGTTTGCCAGGATTTCTGTGTATCGTTTCAGCGTTTCGTCGTCGGGGGACTCGAACGTTTCCGCCTGCCGGCCGCGCTGGCGTTGCTCGGCGAGCGCGCCCTGGTAGCCGGCCTCATCCACACCCATGCCATGTTCTTCGGCCACGTCGCGCGTGATCTCTAGCGGCAGGCCAAAGGTATCGTATAGCCGGAAGGCCACGTCGCCGGGCACGCTGCTTTTGCTCTTTTCTTCCAGTTTGGCCAGTATCTCGTTCAGACGCGCCAGACCCAGGTCGAGTGTGCGCAGAAAGCGTTCTTCCTCTTGAGTGATCGTGGTTAGAATGAACTGGCGGCGATTTGCAAGTTCGGGGAATTGCGGCCCCATCGTCTCGATCACGACTTGGGCCACCTCTGCCAGGAAGGGCTGTGTGAAGCCAAGTTTGCGCCCAAAGCGGGCCGCGCGGCGCAGGATCATGCGCAGCACATAATTACGTCCTTCGTTGCCGGGAATCACGCCGTCGCCAGTGAGAAATGTGACCGCCCGCCCGTGGTCGGCGATGACGCGGTAGGCGACGATGTTTTCTTCCACTTGGGCTTTGGTGTGGCCCGCCATCTCTTGCACGCGCTGGATGATGGGCGTGAAAAGGTCGGTCTTGTAGTTAGAGTCCACATCCTGAATCACGGCGCTCAATCGCTCAAAGCCCATACCTGTGTCTACGTGTTTGGCCGGCAAGGGGCGCAGGTTGCCGTCACTGTCTTTGTTGTATTGGATAAATACCAGGTTCCACAGTTCGATGAAACGGTTACAGTCGCCGTTGACGCGGCAGGTGTGACCAGCTTCTCCCTGGCGGTCACAGGCTTGGGCGCCTCTATCGTAGTGGATCTCGCTGCACGGGCCACAGGGGCCGGTATCGGCCATTTCCCAAAAGTTCTCCTTGCGACCGTCGTAGAGGATATGGTCAGGGGAGATAATTGTCTCTGATCGCCAGAATCCGGCGGCCTCCTCGTCGGCCTCTAGTTCGCCGAGTTCGTCCTCAAAAACGGTGGCCCATAGGCGCTCCGCGGGCAATCCCAGGGTTTCCGTCAGAAATTCCCATGCCCAGCCGATGGCTTCTTTCTTGTAATAGTCGCCAAAGGACCAGTTACCCATCATCTCGAAGAAGGTGTGGTGACTGCCATCGCGCCCCACATCGTCCAGGTCGTTATGCTTGCCAGAGACGCGCATACATTTCTGAGTGTCGGCGGCGCGCGCATAGTCCCGGCTGCCCAAGCCCAGAAAGACGTCCTTGAATTGGTTCATCCCGGCGTTGGTGAACAGCAGTGACGGATCGTCCACCGGCACCAGGCTGGCGCTGGGCACGATGGTGTGTTTTTTATCGGCAAAGAAATCGAGAAAACTCTTGCGAATTTCGGCGCTGGTCATTTTTTTCATACTAGCCCTCTGCATTTCTGTGAGATGGGCGATATTGTAGCCGGAAGGAGGGAAACTGTCAACTGGGGCGCTCATTGCGCGCGACGAAGCGTGTGGCTTGCTCGCTTCCTCCAGCTAGTGTATACTTGAGCTTGCAAGTGGGCAAGTTGATTCGCCATTCGTACATTCGCAGTTCGGGAGTAATGAGTATGGCTAAAAAGATTCTTATCGCAGACGACGAGGTCTATATCCGAGCGTTGTTGGAGCAGACGTTAGAAGATTTTGAGTGGGTTGGCGTTGAGCTATTTTCGGCGAGCAATGGCCGAGAAGCCTGGGACGTTGTTCAAGTTGAGCGCCCCGACTTGATCATTCTGGATGTGATGATGCCGGGTTTTTCGGGCTATGATGTGTGCCAGCGCATCAAGAGCGATCCTGCTCTATCTCACGCTCACGTTATTATGCTCACTGCCAGGGGGCAAGAAGTGGATCGGTTACGCAGCGTCGAGGTGGGCGCCGATGAGTACGTCACCAAGCCCTTTGATCCCGACTATCTCGTTGAACGCGCAACCGACGTGTTGGGTGTTGAAACGTAATCAGGGGGACGACTCTGTGGCTGGGGAGAAAATCTTGATCATAGAAGATGAACAGGACATTGCCCTGTTGATGGCCACTGCCATGCGAGATAATGGCTATCGGGTGGTCGTTGCTCACGACGGCGCCAAAGGCCTGGACATGGCCCTGTCCGAACAGCCAGATTTGATTCTCTTGGATCTGCGTCTACCAAAGATGAGCGGTATGCGTGTTTTCCACGCTCTACGCGAGCATCAAGTGGACGTACCTGTCGTGGTGGTAACCGCCTGGAGATCGCAAGAGTTGGTCATCGAGGCATTGCGGCTGGGTGTCAAGGATTATCTCAGTAAACCCTTTGCTTTGAAGGATTTGTTGGAGGTAGCCGAACGCGCCCTGACCGAAGAACGCTTGCGCCGCGAACGAGACGCACTAACCGAGCAACTGCTGGCCTCTAACCAAGAACTGGAACGCAGGGCCCGTAATCTGGTACTGATCAACCGTGCCTCCACCACTCTGACTTCTTTACTGGATGCCCACGATGTCTTGGATCTGACCGTCCAACATGTAGTAGAGATTAGCGGCGCAGATTACAGCAGTGCGCTTATCTTGGAGCCGGACGGGCAACATGCCCGGATCATCGCCGAGCATCCCGGTCGCAAATTCGCCGATCTCCGCGTGTCGCTCCCTCGCTCGCCCTCGGTTCAACGAACGCTGGAATTGGGCTTCCCTTACGCATTTAAAGATGCTACCGATTACCCCATCTTGGAGAATCAAGGGCAGGCCCCTTCACTAGAGGTTAGTTCGTTGCTTTTGGCGCCCCTGGTGGCTCGAGGCGAGCTGATTGGAATTCTGCTCCTGGCTTCTTTGGGGCTGCCTCGGACCTTTTCGGACGAAGAGATGGAGATTTGCCAGACGGTAGCCAGTCAGGCGGCAGTGGCCGTGGCCAACGCTCGGCTTTTGCAGGATGTTCAGCAGCAGAAACGCGCCCTGGCCCGCAAGACGCAGGAATTGATGGAGGAATCGAGCAAGTTAGATGCTATTCTCAGCAACATCGCTGATGGGTTGGTGGTGATAGATCCCACAGGACGCATTATTTTGAGTAATCCGGTTTTTCGGGAAATGGTCGGCCTGCCTGTAGATCGTTCACTGCGCGGGTCATTGTTGGCAGGGTATTTCACCGTGGCGAATTTGCAATCTCTCGTTTTCTGCGCCCAGGATGCGCCGAGTCAGGTGTGTACCGAGAACCTAGAGTTACCCGACGGGCGAGTGCTAAAGGCCTCGGCCACCGCTATGCGCCTCCAGCCAACACTCCTGGACCCGGCGCAGGAGGAGCAAATCGCTGGTGTTGCCATAGTCTTGCGGGATATCACCCACGAGGTCGAGGTGGACCGCATGAAGACCGACTTTATCTCTGCCGTCTCCCACGAGTTGCGTTCTCCTCTCACTGCCATTTTGGGTTTCGCCAGTTTGATCAAGCGGGACATTAACCGCTCGCTCTCTCCTTACGTGGATGCCGGCGGTAAAGCCTCTCGAGTAATCGAGCGTATTCTGGAAAATATAACCATCATCAAGAACGAAAGCGAGCGCCTCACGCGGCTCGTCAACGACTTGCTGGATATTGCCAAGATGGAGGCGGGGCAAATAAAGTGGCAGATGAATGAGACTGACTTGAGGCAAGTGATCGAAGGCGCCGTCGCTGCTACCGCTGCCCTGGCGGAGGAAAAGGCCCTGGTCACCCGTATCTATTTGCCTCCTGACGGGCTGCCTCCAATTTGTGGTCACCATGACCGTCTTGTTCAGGTGATGACCAACTTGCTCTCCAATGCGATCAAGTTCACCAAGCAGGGCCGCATCGAGGTGCGCGGCTGGAGACTAGACGTGGACAATGGCGCGTTGCACACCAGTGGGCCTGTCCCATCTGTTTATAGAGAGGACGCAGCCGCTCAAAGCGCGCTATCCGCTCTCCCGTTATCAGAAGGAGAGTGGGTGGTGGTGAGCGTCGTTGATACTGGTATTGGCATTCTAACCGAGGATATGTCTCTCATTTTTGACAAATTCACCCAGGTGGGAGAGACATTAACAGAAAAGCCAAAAGGTACAGGATTGGGGCTTGCCATTTGCAAAGAGATCATCGAGGGGCACGGGGGGCGCGTCTGGGCTGAAAGCGAGTATGGCGAGGGCAGCAACTTTTCCTTCGCCCTGCCTCTCCAGTCGGGAGACTCGGAGGAAGCAGAGTATTCTATTGAGGACGAGGAATAGAAACGTGAAAAGAGACCTTTACTTGAAAAAGTTGTTTCGTCCCGGTCAACTCGCGATTCTTCTCCAAGATTTCGCGTTATTGTTGGGACCAAAAGTTTCCCTGGCCGTGAGCGATGAGACGGGCCGCCTTTTAGGAAGCTATCGGTCTTTTCCATCGGACGTTGCCGCCATTCTCTTGGAGAACGCGCGGGGAGCTGCTGACCCCGATGACTTTGCCCAATCTGAGGTAGTGATTGTGCCTCAGGGAGCGGTGAACTCTATCTGCGTGGAGGGGCAGCGGGTGGGGTTAATTTTGGCGACCGGCCCATTGCCCCCGGTAGCCCAGACACAAGCTGCACTGACGGCGATGAGGCGTTCCGTCGAGTTCCTGGTCGCCCTTGCTCTCGAAAAGCGAGCCATTGTCCAGGAGACACTGGATCGCTATCGGGAAATCAACCTGCTCTACAATCTAGGGGATACGTTGGCCACTTGCCTGGATGTGGACGAACTGCCCCAACGGGCGCTGGCCGAGTCGAATAGAATCATCCAAGCCAAATGGGGTGCGGTTCTGTTCCACGACGAGGTGGGAAAACTGATCGTCGCTGCCAGTATCGGGCCAGTAGAAAAGCTGGAAAAGGTCATCTCGGAAGCGCGGGCATTGATGGAAGAAGTAGACCGCACCGGCAAGCCCAAGATCGTCAACAATTTTGCCGACGAGGAGCGACAAGTACCGCTTTTGATCGTCCCTCTGCACATCTCCGAGCGACGGCTGGGGGTCATACTCCTGATAGACAAAGCCGGTGAAGAGGGGTTCACGGCGGGAGATGAAAAGCTGCTGGCCGCTCTATCTTGGCAGGCAGCTATTTCCCTGGAGAACGCCCGCCTCTTTGATAACGTACGGCGTCAACGGGACGAGATCGCCACGATAAAGAACTATATGGACAACATCTTTGATAGCATCGCCAGTGGCGTCGTCACCACCGATACTCAGCACATCATCACTACTTTTAACCAGGCCGCCGAGGAGATATTGGGCATCTCGGCTTGGCAGGCGGTGAACCGCCCCTATCAGCAGGCGCTTGATTTTCTGTGCGATACTTCCCTCCCCGATCTCATAGAGGACGTGAGCCGGTATGGCATGGCCAGGATGGTGCGAGAGATCAGCTCGCAACTTCCTCAGGGTGAGCGGCTGATTCTAAACCTGAGCCTTTCCACGTTGCGTGGTAGTGCGGGAGAGAATCTGGGGGTAGCGATCGTGATGGACGACGTTACAGAGAAGCGTCGTTTCGAGAAAGAGAGCGCGCTTGTCCGTCGCTACCTGCCGCACGAATTGGTAGATCGGCTGCCCCACGATTTAGCCGAACTGGGGTTGCACGGAGAGCGGCGGACAATCACCGCTTTTTTTGCCGACCTACGAGGCTTTACCAAATACAACGAGATTTGGCCCCCAGAGAAGGTTTTTGAGGTACTCAACGGCTACCTGGCTCTGTCCGAGCGAGAGGTTCGTCATCATCGGGGCATTGTGGACAAGTATATGGGTGATGCGGTCATGGCGCTTTTCAACACACCGTTGTTGGAAGAAGAGGAACACGCCTGGTGTGCGGTGCAGGCGGCCTGGGCGCTGAAAAAGAGAGCGGAAGCCCATTATCGCACCATCACAATGGATGAGCAGCTCTTTGTGGGCGTTGGGATTTGCACCGGAGAGGTCGTGGTGGGCAACGTGGGAGCCAAAGACCGTATGGAGTACACCGCCATCGGCATCCCGGTCAACCTGGCTTTCCACTTGCAAGGACGCGCCGCGCCAGGGCAAATCCTCCTCTGCCGCAATACGTGGGAAATAGTACACGACCGTGTGGAGGCCAATCCCATAAAAGTTGTGGGGGTCAAGGGGCACAGTGATACTACTATTGCCTACGAGTTGTTGGGGTTGGTTGATTCGGGTGAGTGAATGACTTTGTGCTTTTGCTTTCCGGTGACCTTTCGCAACTTGGTTGGATGAACAGCGTATTCCGCGCGTTTCACTCCGTCTCCTGCTTCTTTGTCTGAACCAACTTTACTCGTCCCCAGCGGTCTGCCTCAATGTTACATCTTTTACCGCCCTGTTGCTTGCCAGCTTGGGAATGTCTTTTTGGCTGATAAGCCTGTCGCTCCGGCAGAAGCAAACGCACTTTGATACCTCCGGTTTCCGGGATGCGGTTTACTTCCAGAATCTTGTAATTGTCGCTCTTGTCTGGTATGTTCAGGCTCTGGAGCGCCGTCTTTATGGTCACGCGGAGCAGTCGCTCAGTATCCACAAAGAGGGGAAGCGGGACGCGCTTGTTCAGATGGCTCAAGTGAGCCTGAATCGCCCCCAGCGTGAAGGCTGCTGTGAAGAGTACATAGATCGGTGCGTATGCCGCTCCAAAGATCAATTGCTGCCAAAATTCCACTGGCGGTCTCGATGTTTTGTACAGGACGAATGAGGCAATGGCCATAGCGATGCCCCCAATAAAAGTGGCGGCGATCATCATTATTATTTGTGGGCGTGGAGCATTGTAAACTTGAGAAGCCCAGCGGCGATTGCGCCAGGCAGGCGGGGTACCGTACAGCCCAAAGAACACCAACAGAGAAATGGCGATGCTCATTAGCGATACCATCCAATGATGCACGGATGGCCCCTGTCGTCGCCAGAAGATCAGCATTAATAATGCCGCCGCGCTTGGGAGCAGTCCCGGTATGATCCCCCAAAGGAAAGTTTCCTTTTCCCAAGCAACGACGTCGCTCTCGCAACGTGGGCATTGACGTTCCCCTCGAGCGTATTCCCCTTGGCACGTTCTACAGATAGGCATAGAATTCCTCCTTATTCGCGCGGTCCTGCGATGGCTCGATCAATATTGGAGAAACGTTGGTTCAGCCATGATTCTTCTTCTGATACCATACGCAAGTGGAGGGAGGGGGTTCCCACCCTACAATAGATTATAGTGATTTTGCGGAGGATGGCAAATTGTGGATGGGGTCTGAAGGGCTGACTCTCAACATCCCCTCAGAACGACTGATGCTCCGTCCGAGCGATGATCTCTTCTTGCAGCGCCTCGCTTAGGTCACAAAAGTAGTCGCTGTAGCCCGCCACGCGCACAATCAGGTCACGGTAATCCCCCGGACGCTCCTGCGCGGCCCGCAGTGTGGCTGCGTCCACCACGTTGAATTGGATGTGGTGGCCGTCCAGGTTAAAGTAGGTGCGGATCAGGTGCACCAACTTGTCGAGGCCCGCGTCGTCGGCCAGCAATTGAGGCGCGAACTTTTGATTGAGCAGCGTGCCTCCGGTGCGGACGTGGTCCATCTTGGCGACCGATTTGATGACGGCCGTCGGGCCGCGCCGGTCAGCTCCTTGCACGGGCGAGATGCCCTCGGAGAGGGGCTTGCCCGCCAGCCGGCCATCGGGCGTGGCTCCGATCACAGAGCCAAAGTAGACGTGGCACGTGGTCGGCAGCAGATTGATGCGGTAGGTTCCGCCCCGCGTGTTGGGGCGGCCGTCCACCGCGCCAAAGTAGGCCTCGAACACGTCCACCAGCACCTCGTCGGCATAGTCGTTGTCGTTGCCGTAGCGGGGCGTCTTGTTCAAAATCATCTGGCGCGTCCTTTCGCGCCCCTCGAAATTATCCGCCAGGACGGCCAGCAGTTCTTCCATCGTCAGGGCCTGGTGGTCAAAGACGTGATATTTGATGGCGCTCAGCGCGTCCGTCATTGTGCCCACGCCCACGCCCTGGATGTAGCTTGTATCATAGCGCGCGCCGCCGTCGTGGTAATCTTTGCCGCGGGCGATGCAGTCGTCAATCAGCAGCGAGAGAAACGGCGCGGGGATGTAATGAGCGTACAGCCGCTCGACAACGTTGTTGCCCCGCACCTTGACGTCTACAAAGTAATTGAGCTGTTTCTGGTAGGCGGCGAATAGTTCCTCAAAGCTCCCAAACTGCGCCGCGTCGCCCGTCTCCAATCCGATTCGCTTGCCCGTGCGGGGGTCAATGCCGTTATTGAGCGTGATCTCTAACACCTTGGGCATGTTAAAGTAGCCGGTCAGATTATAGTTCTCCTTCCCAAACGCCCCCGTCTCCACGCAGCCGCTGGTGCCGCCGCAGCGGGCGTCCACGACCGATTTGCCCGCCCGCACCATCTCCTGAACGACGACGTCGGTGTTAAAGACCGAGGGCTGGCCAAAGCCGGTGCGGATGATCTTGGCCGCCCGTTTGACGAACCGGTTGGGGCTTTTCTTGCTGACCTGGACGGAGGAGCTGGGTTGCAGCAGCCGCATCTCTTCGATCACGTCCAGGATCAGGTAGGTGACCTCGTTGACGCCGTCGGAGCCATCGGGTCTCACGCCGCCGGTGTTGATCTGGGCAAAGTCGGTGTAGGTGCTGCTCTCGGCGGCGGTGACGCCCACCTTGGGCGGCGCGGGCTGATTGTTGAACTTTATCCACAGACATTGCAGCAATTCCTCCGCCTGCTCGCGGGTGAGCGTTTCCTCAAGTCCTTTTTCGTAAAAGGGATACAAGTGCTGGTCCAGTTTGCCGGGGTTGAAGGCGTCCCAGGGGTTCAGTTCCGTCGTCACGCCCAGGTGGACGAACCAGTAGTATTGCAGCGCCTCCCAGAAATCACGCGGGGCGTGGGCCGGGACGCGCGAGCAGACTGCGGCGATGCGCGCCAGTTCGGCCTTGCGTTGAGGGTCTTGTTCCTCTAGCGCCAGTTCCCGCGCCTTCTCCGCGTGCCGCTCCGCAAAGCGGATCAGAGCGTCGGCGCAGATGTCCATCGCCTCGAGTTCCTCCTGCTTGTCATAGGCGTCGGGGTCATTGAGAAAGTCGAGCCTATCCAGGCTGCACCGGATGTCGCGCTTGAAATCGAGCATCCCTTTGTGGTAGATTTTATCGTCCAGTACAGTATGACCGGGCGAGCGTTGCTCCATAAACTCGGTAAAGACGCCGGCCTCGTAAGCGGCCTGCCACTTCTCCGTCATTTCTGCAAAAAGACGTTCGCGCATCGTCTTGCCGCGCCAGAAGGGAATGATGGTCTTCTCGTAAACCTGTCGCACCTGGGGTGAAACGGCAAAGGGTATCTTTTCCCTGGAATTGAGAATATCCAGGTCATCCAGCGTGTGGCAGCACAATTCCGGGTAGGTAGGCGTTGCTTTGGGGGCCGGCCCTTTTTCCCCGACGATCAACTCGCCCGCGCCGATATAGATGGTTCTGTGCTCCATCAAGTACTGGAAGGCCAACGCGCGGCGCGCCGGCGCCGACATCATGTGACCCTCGTTGCGCCGGTAGAATTTGGTCATCAGTGCCGCCCGCTCGGACGAGATGGCGGGCGCGGCGTCCAGGCTTTGCTGTCTCAACCGGGCCACTCTGGTTGTCATTGGCATAGGTTTTAGCCTCCTATTTTGACCTGCAAGCCAAACTCTTGCAAAATTTGAACGATCTTTGCCATGCGTTCATCTGATGGTGGATGGGAGGCCGGCAGTTCGTAGGGTTTGCCCAACCGCTGGTACTTTTCCGCCGCGATGTGGTGATAGGGCAGAACGTCCACTTGCTTCAGATGGGGCAACGCTGCCGCGAATGCGCCCATCCGGCGAACGTGCTCGTCGCTGTCGTTCACGCCCGGCACGATGGGCACTCGCAGGAAAATATTGTGTCCCCGTTCTGAAAGCGCCCGCAAGTTGCTAAAGATCAACTCGTTGGACGCGCCCGTGAATCTCCGATGCTGCGCCTCGTCCATCAACTTGAGGTCGTAAAGGAACAAGTCTACGTACTTTCGAATTGTATCCAAAACTGACCAGGGCGCAAATCCGCAGGTATCCACGGCGGTGTGAATATCCCTCTCCTGGCAGGCCTGCAGCAGCGAGAGCAGGAAATCGGGCTGCGCCAGCGGCTCACCGCCGGAAAAGGTCACGCCGCCCTCGGATTCGTCGTAGAACGGAACATCTCGCTCGATCTCGGCCATCACTTGCGCCGCCGTCATTTTCTGGCCCACCATCTCACGCGCCTCGGCGTAGCAAGCTGCGACGCAATCCCCACAGAGTGTACATTTCTCGGCGTTGACGGTCAAGTCTGCGGCGATAGCGCCTGGCCCGCAGGCCTCGCGGCACGCTCCGCACTTGATGCACCTGCTCTCCCAAAATATCAACTCTGGTTCGCGGGACTGGCTTTCGGGGTTGTGGCACCAGAGACAGGCGAGCGGACAGCCTTTGAAAAAGATCGTGGTGCGAATGCCCGGCCCATCGTGTATGGAGAATTTTTTTACGTCAAAAATTGTCCCGGTGATCAAAGCGGCGTTATCTCTCTTTCAACAATTTGTCATTACCCGCTCACACTGCCCCAATCCGATCTTGGCATATCGCTCTCCGGCCGAGGCTCTCTGGGATTTCGCAGGGGCAATGTATTCTACACATTTAGCGCCTCTTTGTCAATCAATGTATCGTTGGCTTTTGTAACAGCAATTTCCGTTATGGGAAAAGACGCAAGTAGGCGCGATTTCCAATTGCGAAAGACGTTTTGCTACGGGTATCCGGACAGTATTGACAGCGCCGCCAGAATAACATATACTACGCCTATATTTCGCATCCTGACGCAGCCTATTTGCGCCTTTTCAAAAAGCGGGGAAAGAAACCAGGTTTTTCAGAAAAAACCTGGTTTCTCACTGACCCAGACAGCGAACTGCCCAAATTGGGTTTGGAAGAACAAAGTGCCAAGCCCCAAATCAAGCTGTCCAGAGGTGCAGAAAATAGGCTACGGCAGGGTCAACCGCTCTGACAAATCGAACATCAAGGAGACAAAAATGCACGGTTTTTACAATCGATTCCTGCGCGTGGATCTCTCCACGCAAACCTGGGCCGCAGAGGATATCCCTGACGAGATCCTGATCCGCTACCTGGGCGGCAAGGGACTGGCGGCTCACCTTTTGCTGGAAAACGCGCCCACGGGTGTTGAACCGCTCGCTTCGGAGAACCCGCTCATATTCGCCACCGGCCCGGCCACCGGAACCACCCTGGCCCCCGCCAGCCGGTATGGCGTCTTTACCAAGTCGCCGCTGACGGGTATCTTTAGCGAGTCGTACTCCGGAGGGCACACAGCGCCCCAGATCAAAGCCACCGGCTACGATGCTATCTTGCTCCAGGGAGCTGCTGATACCCCCGTCTATCTGGAAATTAGTGACCACGAGGTCGTCTTTCACGACGGCGCACCCTTCTGGGGGCTGGATACCTACCAGGCCGAGGAAGCGCTGGAGGCAGACGTGGGTGTGCGCGGGGCCAAGGTCATTGTCATCGGTCCGGCTGGCGAGAGGCGGATTCCCTTTGCTGTGATCGGCAACGATCGGGGCCGTCAGGCCGGGCGGACGGGCGTGGGCGCGGTGATGGGATCCAAACGGCTTAAGGGAATCGCGTTCCATGGCCAGACGGAATGTCCGCTCCACGATGCGGGGGCTATCAAAGCCTACGACCGCCAACTGCGAGAGCGCGGGAAGGATAACGCCGGCGCCCAGGCCTATCGCAAGTTCGGCACGCCGATGGTGGTGGCTATCGCTAATAAATTTGGTTCCTTCCCCAGCTACTACTGGTCGGCGGGCACTGTGCCCCACTGGGAACAAATCAGCGCCGAGGCGTTGGTAGAGCGGTTCAAACCCCGTTCCACGGCCTGCTATCGTTGTTTCCTGGCCTGCGGCAAGCTCACCACTGTGCCCGATGGCCGTCACGCTGGCCTGACTTTGGAAGGGCCGGAGTACGAGACCATCTTTGCCTTTGGCGGCCTGTGCGCGGTAGACGACCTGGCAGAGATCGTCTATCTTAACGACATCTGTAACCGGCTGGGGCTGGATACCATCACGGCCGGCAACGTGGTTGGATTTGCCATCGAAGCATCACATCGTGGCGTCCTGGACCTGGAACTGGACTATGGGGACGTGGATGGCATCGCCGAGTTGCTGCGCCAGATCGGCAGGCGAGAGGGAATTGGAGAGCTGCTGTCTCAGGGAGTGCGCGCCGCTAGCCAGGAACTGGGATTGGAGGAGCTGGCCATCCACGTCAAAGGCCTTGAACCAGCCGGCTACGACCCGCGCGCGCTCAAGGGGATGGGGTTGGCCTACGCCGTCTCTGACCGGGGAGCCTGCCACCTGCGGGCCACGGTCTACAAGGCCGAGTTCGCCGGCTGGGTGGACCGCACGTCGGCGGAGGGAAAGGCGGAGACGGTACTCGATTTCGAGGATCGCCACACGTTGTTCGATACCTTGATCCTGTGCCGCTTCTACCGGGACATGATTGGTTGGGATGACCTATCGGCGGTCATCCGGGGGCTGACGGGTCTGGAATTGGATAAGGCCGGTCTGCAAGCCCTCTCGGCCCGCATCGCTGATAACATCCGCCGTTTCAACTTGCGGGAGGGAATGACGCCGGCCGATGACACGCTGCCAAAGCGCTTTTTACAGGAGCCGTTGGAGCCGAGCGGCGAGACGTTGAGCGAGGCGGAGTTGGAGCAGATGCTTGGCGAGTACTATGCCCTGCGCGGGTGGAAAAGGGCTTGATTGTGGGCCAGGTGAGTTGAGTGAATTTGGCCTGGAGGCTTTAGCCGGATTTGACCCAGTTTTGCCACGCTTACCCGGCTAAAGCCTCTATTCCGGTCCTTTTGCGATGTTTTCGAGACTCAGTAGATCCAAAATGTTACGACAACAAGACCTCGGAGGTCTCTCGAGAGCGCCTTTGCCGGTAAAAACGGGCGCAATCTAAGCAATTTTGCTGCCAATGTCACCTTCCGAGACCTCCGAGGTCTGAAATTTGGATCTACTGAGTCTTGCAGTCTTTGGTAAATGGTGGTTTATTGTTCCGGCGGCTCTTCTGTCGATTGATAGTCGGATCCCAGGATGACGGAAATATCGTACTCAGAGTTGGGATCGCTTCCGTGTACCACCGCCGTTGGGGGGAGGTTCAAGAGGCCGACGAGGTATTCGGCCGTATAAGTCTTGCCCGTGTAGACGATGACGAGCGAATCAACATAGTCGGTCCGGTCGGCGTTGGAGATGTTTGTAATCTGTATGCCTTGCTGTTGGAGGTATTCGGCTGTGAGTCCGGCCAGCCCCTCTGTCATCGTCCCGTTCAACACTTCGATGGAGGCTGCCTCGGCTGCCAGCCGCGCCGCCGGCTCGCCTTCCTGCTCGAGCAGAGGGGCGTCGGTGGTAAAGATAGAGTCGCGCAACTCGCGGATACCATCGCGCAGGGGGATCAACACTTGTTGCCCGTCGGGCGTCTCCCAGAACTGGGTGTAGTGTTCGTCAATCACGGCGTAGCGAATATCATCAGGTTTCACCTTGCTCGCCAGCCGCGCCAGCGCGATGATTTTGTCCAACGTCAGATCGGTCACCACCGAGCCTTCGAGCATCTGCCACAATTCGGGCGACTGGGACGCCAACTGCGGCAGTATGTCGAGCCGCGTGACTTGCTCAAACACCGCCATCATGACCTCTTGCTGACGTCTGGCCCGGCCAAAGTCGCCGCCTTCGGAATGCCGGGTGCGCGCGTACTTGAGCGCCGTCTCGCCGTCAAAGTGCTGCCAGCCGGCCGAGATGTACAGGGGATCGTAGCCATAGGATTCGTCGGGATAGTAGGGGTCATTGATCTCTTCTTCCACATAGATGTCAATCCCACCGATGCGGTCCACCACCTCTTCAAAGGCCGTAAAGTTGACGCGGGCATAGTGGTGGATGTGGACGCCGAGGTTGTATTGCACAGTCTTGGCCGCGAGCGCTGAGCCGCCGCCGGGGTAGTCGTAGAGGTCGCCCAGGTAGTGAGCGGTGTTGATGCGCCCCTCTTCGTAGCCCGGGATCGGCACCCACAGGTCGCGCGGGATAGACAGCATCCCGCCCGTCATCGAGACAGGGTCAATCGTCAGAACCAGCATCGTATCGGTGCGCCAGGGGCCTTGTTCGTGCTCGCGCTGGTCAATACCCATAACCAGGATGTTGACCCGCTCAGTGCCTTTCCAGACAGGCAATGGGTCCTTTTGTGGATTCCATTCTACCTCGTTGGCAGCGTCAGGTTCCTGCAGGCCTGGCAACACATCAGAAGCAGCGATGAGTTGTCGCACCTGATCGAATACGAACAGTCCTGCCATAGCGGCGACTGTCAGAAAGACCACAATGAGGCCCGCTGTGAAGAGCCTCTGGATTATGCTATTTGAATTGCCAGATGTGCTCCGTCGCACTTTTACCCTCCGAGTAATTCGAGACTGCCAAAAACCAGGTTTATGGCAACCGTAGGTTGCACGTAAGCGTTGCGACAAAAACCTGGTTTCTTCTCCCGATTATAACACGATTGCGCCGATTAGGGTAGCGACGCCACATAGAGCCGCCCCCCACTGATCACGTATAGCCGTCCGGCCGTCTCGTCCACCGCCAGCGATTCCAGCCCGTCAAAGGCCCCTTCAGCGCAAAGCTGGGCGTGAAAAGTCCCGTCGGGCTTTAACTCGATCACCCGATTGTTAGCCCGATCGGCCACGTATACCATACCGCTGCGGCTATCTCGGTCCACCGTGAACGCAACCGCCTGGCCCAGGCCATCGGGGATCCCGCGCATCTCGAAAGACTCGAGTTCGCGTTGCAGGAATTTGAGAATCGTTCCATCGGCATAGAGGAGGTAGATGTTGCCGTCTATCGCCATATCCAGAACATCCGCCAGCGGTTTGGGCGGCGGCGTGACAAAGTAGCGGTCGGGCTGCTCTGGGTAGGTGTCGCCTCGAGGTTCGTAACGCCAGATCTGGTCGGCGATGGCATCCAGGATGTAGAGGCGGCCCTCGAAGGAAGCGACGGCCCTGGCTGCTCCGGTCGGCGGCGTACCTAGCAGGGAGCGGGCCAAGCTCGTTTCTCCCTCTGCGTCTCCCCAGGCCGGGTCGTAGCTCACAAGCGCGCCATTTTCTTCAAGGATAGTGAGGGCGCTCGTCTGCCGCTCGCTGCCTGGGTTCACCCAGGCAAAACCCACCAGCTTGCCTATTTCCCTATCTCCGATTTGCTGACCGGTGCGGACGAGGGGAGACGGAACATCTTGCTCGATCACGCCATCTCCGGTTGAGTTGAGGGTCAGTTGAATCACCCACCCAGATGCCGGGTCGAGCACAAAGATTGCTTGCCCGTGGATGACCAGTTGACGCGCAACGTCGCCCATCCCCAAATCCACCAGGTGTATAGGGGACAGGCGGACGACGCTATCAAGGACGTCTATGGCAGCCTGGGCTTGGGCCTGGAGCGCGGCGGCCGCTAAATCGTCGGGCTGCCACTCAATGGCGGCGCAGGCATACTCCAGAGCGGTTTCCCAGTGAGAGCGTGCTTCTTCCGAGGCTATTCCCGTTTCTTCGGCCAACGTGATTTCTTCCTGCGCTCTATCAATCAGGCGTTGGAAGCGCGCCTCTTTTCCAAAGGAGCCGTAGGCCAGGGCCACAACGACGGCGACTAGAATGGGGATAGAGAGCGCGATAATCGCCATGACAGTGCGGTTTTCCTTAGGAACCGGGCGGCGAGTGCGCTCCTGGCGGCGAGTGCGCTCCTGGCGGCGAGTGCGCTCCGGGCGGCGAGCTTCCCGCTCGGGGCCGGGCAGCATACGGCGGAACAATGCGCCCGCGCCGCCCGCCAGCCACGCGCCCGCGCCGACAATCCCGCGCCCCAGCCCACGGCCTACCCGGCGGATACCCTGCCCCATACGTTCGCCCAGGCCAGGCCCCTGACGAACCGGTTTGGGGCGCGGGCGGGGTTTCAGTCTTGGGATGGCTTGCCCTATGCGCTCGCTCATGTCAGGCCCACTACGGACTGGCTCTGGGCGCGGGCTGGGTTGCGATCTGGGTGCAGGCGGCTGGTGCGGTTCGACGGGGCGCTCGATTGAACGCTCAATGGGGCGTTCAGCCAGATGCTCGCGCTGGCGGCGCAGGCGTAAAAGAGGCTCGCGGCCAACAGTCGGTTTCCCCGGCGTTGCCCAGCGCACGACTGGCGCTTCCCAGCGCACGACTGGCGCTTCCCAGCGCACGACCAACGCGACCAGGTCGTCTCCGGCTCCGATCTGCTCCAATCCCGCCATCACGTTCTGCATCTCGGCGCGGGCCAGCACGCGGGCGAGAGCGTCGCCGTGAGCTTCTCGGAGCAAGTCGGGCGAGGCCAACAGCAGCGTATCACCGGTGGCGACGTAAGTGTGGTAAAGGCGCACGTCAGTTAGCGAGGACATCCCCAACTGCGGCAGTTTCTCGTCGCAGAAACACTTGAAGAAACCCTCGTGCAGGATGCACGGACGTGCGGGGCCAGACTGGGCGATGAACAGATCCTCGCCGTGCCAGGCAGCGCAGGTGAGGCTGCCATAACACTGCTTGGAGAGATCGGAGCGCGGCCTGGCGCTTCCCAGCGCACGATTGGCGCGAAATAGGTGACGACTGGCGGCGGCGGCGGCCTTGCGCAACGCCGCCGTGACGCTGCCCGCGGTAGACCAATACGCCTGAGCCGCCGTCTCGCGCAGCTCCCGGTAGAGGTGCGGCGACGCTGCCTTGTCCAAATCTAGCAAGAGGAAAAGCCGTTCGTTCTCCCGACCACGAGCCACACGCGGCGGTGGCGGCGGGGCAGCGGCGCAAGACTCGGCATCTCGAGATGCGCCGCCGGCGACGCGCAGAGCGCCGATGATAGGTTCGATTGGACGGGAGGTGGTGTTGGGCATATTCACGTAAGCACCTCGCTAGGCGCGGTTGTGTCTGTTGTGATATACTGAGCGCAATTGAGTTGAGTGAATTTGGATTGAAGGCTTTAGCCGGATTTGACCCAGTTTTGCCACGTTTACCCGGCTAAAGCCTCTATTCCGGTCCTCTTGCGATGTTTTCGAGACTGGAGCAATTCACCCATTTGATTTGCGTTCAGTATATCTTCCCGCGTAAAGCACCCTGCGCGATTGCGAAATCGCGGCTACGACCTGACTTTTCACCCATAACGGGAATTGCTGTTCCTGCTCATTCTCTCGCAATTGAGCAAACTCGGCGCGGAACTCAGCCTCCAGCCGCGCCTTTTCGGCCGGCGGCAGAAAGCTGGCCCGCAGTCCGTTCAGGCTGACCTGTTCCATCTCGTCCGCGCCAAAGCCAAAGTGATCCACCAGCGCCTCATACTCGTGGTTCAGGTCAGCGTTGAACATTGGCGGATCGTCCGAGTTGATGGTGACAAGCAGCCCCGCGTCCCACAACCGGCGCAGTGGGTGCGCGGCGTAATCGGGATAGACGCCCAGGCGGACGTTGCTGGTGGGGCATACCTCCAGCGGCGTCTGACGCTCGCGCAGGTACTCCACCAGGGCGCCGTCTTCCACGGAGCGGACGCCGTGCCCCAGCCGGTCGGCGTGGAGCAACCGGAGCGCGGCCCAGACGCTCTCCGGCCCCGCTATCTCGCCTGCGTGGGGGACGCTGGGCAGCCCCGCCTGACGCGCCCGCTCAAAAGATCGCTCGAACAGTTCTGGGGGAAAGTCGGCCTCGGGGCCGCCCAGCCCCAGCGCCACGACGCTCTCATCTCTGGCGGCCAACGCAATTTCGACCACCTGACCCTGCGTGCCGGGAACATTCCGGCTGATGTCGAACACCCAGCCCCAGTCCACGCCGAACTCGGCGCGAGCCTGGGCGCGTCCTTCGTTCAACCCTTCCAGGATGGCTTGCCAGGGCAGCCCCGTGTACTTGGTGTTGGTGGCGATGGTGAATGTGACCTCGGCGTAACGGATGTTCTGGCGGGCGCAGTCGGCGCCGAACTCGTAGGCGATCAGGCGATAGTCGTCGGGCACGCGCAGGCAGCGGGTGATGGCACTGTAGACCTCTATGAAATGGTCAAAGTCGCGGAAGCGGTAAAAGTCCCGTAATCCCTCCACATTCTGGGCCGGCAGGCCGATAGAGTTGCGCTGCGCCAGTTGGAGCAGCGTGGCCGGGCGGATAGAGCCTTCCAGGTGGACGTGCAGCTCGACCTTGGGTATCCGGCGGGCGAATTCGTGTAGGTTCATTTTTTATCTTTTTGGCTCATCCTGGCGGTTGCGGCGTGAGCGTCGTCACTGCTCGCGCGGGGCGCTGCATCGGCTTTTAGGGGAAGCGTGAAGTAAAAGGTGCTGCCCTTTCCCGGCACGCCTTCACTCTCGACGCCGACCTGCCCACCCAGCTTTTCGACAATGCGTTTTATAATTGACAAACCCAGGCCGTGACCTTTCATAGCACGGGTCTGTTCGAGGCGCATAAACGACGTAAATAATTTTCCTCGATCCTGGCTGGGAATCCCCTGTCCGTTGTCTCGCACCCAAAAACGAGTCATCGTACCTGTTGTGGGTGCAGAAACTGTGGAAGCGCCCAACTCAACGCGCGGCGGACGACCGCCATACTTGAGCGCATTGGAGATATAGTTGGTCCATACGCTCTCGATCCACGGTGCATACCCAATTGCGTTAGGCCATACATCGGGCACAGTTACCTTTGCTTGGTACTCCTCTATCATCGGGGCGAGATTGTTCAGAACCGAGGCCACAACAACACGCATATCCAGTGGGGTCAAGCTGGCTTTTTCTTCACGCGCGCTGGCCAACAACAGCAAGTCATCAATGATACGTGTCAACTTGTTTCCATTTTTGATAATGATGTGTACGATCTTGTCTATGACTTCCGACGACAACTCGGCATATTGTTCTTCCAGCAGTTGGGCGTATCCTAGCAACACTGATAGTGGATTTTTGAGATCGTGGGCGACAGTATGTGCAAAAGCCCCTAATGCCTGGTTACTGTCCGCGAGTTGCTCGTTGGCTCCCTGTAATTGTATATTGGTTGAGCGAACCGCGCCCTCGGCTTGTTTGAGTGCGGTGATATCCCGTAGCATGATAAGCCGGCCGGCGATTTGTCTACGGCGACCATACAAGAGCGAGAGACTCAAATCGTAGAACCGGACGTCCTGACCTATCCCCAAACTAATTTCAGCCTGCAATGCCGTGTCGGTCATCAAGATGTCAATCAAATCCTGCCTGTCAGTCCACACCGCTGCGATTGGCTGACCAATGAGGTCTCGAAAGGCGTCGCCGAAGATTGTTTGGGCTGCCGGATTGAGGTCCACCAACCGGCCTTTTTCATCTAACACTATGACGGTATCTCTCATTACGTCCACCAATTTGCTGCGGGCAATGGGCATCAAATCCAGAAATCGGAAGCGAAATATAGCCCAGCCAACCAGGACGCCCGAAATACTAAACACGACAGGAGTCAAGTTAAAATTGGGGATCGGGGTCACACCCACGGTGTAGAGCAGATCCGTCAACAATGGCAGGACGGTGGCGAGCAACAAGATCACAGTCTGTCTCCGATAAGCCCGGGTGGAAAAAACAAACGAACGCACCAACAGTATCAGGGTAGCAAAAAAGACGAGATAGCTGCTGGGCGAATAAACCCAGCGAAACCAGGCCCCATAATCGTTGACCAGAATAGGAAAAGGGCCGGATGTCGTATCCAGCGTTGGGTGTATACGAAAGAGATGGTGATAAGGATTGGTCCAGATCAGAATGTTGGTGATGATGGGTATGACGGCCAAAAAAGGCAAGAACCGCTTAAATCCGGTATGTCCGGTATAATCCAAAACCATCATCAGCCAGGCCAAAGATAGGAACGTGATGCCGATAAATTTTATGTTCGCCCAAAATATCTTGGCGCGTAGCCCAACGCTGAGGATCTCGAGCACAAACCCCGCTGTCCAGATTAGCAGAGTGAGCATGGTTGCGACAAAGGCCAGCGCGGCTGTGCGGGTGCGGTATCGCCAGGCGTATACCACCACAGTCGCCACGACCACGGCGGAAACGATCAAAGGTAGAATGAGGGGTGTATACTGGAACATATTTGTCTCACGCAGCTATCTTGACACTTAACCTGGTGTTCTGACTGGACTCGACCATCCGCCTGGTGGGGTCTGATCCACTTACTCCTCGACCAACATGCGGCGCAATACTTTGCCCACGAACGACTTGGGCAGTTTCTCCCGAAACTCGATGTCCCACGGCACGGCGTACTCGTCCAGGCGGCGGCGGCATAGGTTGAGCAATTCCTCTTTGGAGAGATTTGTGCCGGGGCGGGGAACCACGAACGCTTTGACCCGCTGCCCCTCCTTCCCAGCGGAGACGCCCACGACAGCGACCTCCATCACCTTGCTGTTCTCGTAAAGCACTTCCTCCACATCGCGCGGGTAGACGCTGTACTCGCCGGCCAGGATCGTATCCCGCTTGCGGCTGATGATCTGAAAGTAGCCGTCACTATCCATCACGGCCACGTCGCCTGTATAGAGCCAGCCGTCTTTGAGCACGGATTCGGCGTCATCCTCATCCTCTCCGTCCCAAT
>DUEK01000018.1 GCA_011192155.1 Thermoflexia bacterium | reverse complement strand
TCTCTCGTTCAGGCTTGCTCTTTTTTAAAAAATCATCGGGGCAGGTCTGTTATCCCTTGCCTGAAAATTGCCGTTTACTGCTGCTCAGAAGATAAATTTGCCCCTTGACATTTTACCGCATTTCTTATCCCACTAACACCCTATCACTGATCCGCGTATTCTTCGTTGCTGTCTTTTTGACACCCTTCTTGACACACTCTGTGAAACAGTGCGTGACACAGGGTACTGTTAAAATAGTGAACCTTTAAATTAGGTTTGTCTGAATGCCTGCGCGCGGATTTTAGACAGCACATAGCGTGTGGTACTTGTGTACTATTTGATTCAGGCACATGATTGTGCTATACTGATTGAGAAAGCAAAAGGGAGGGCTACGGAGAACTGCCGAGAAAGCGACAAGGAAATCATTCCGACTTGTACGGTTGGGCGGGGCTAGGCACTTTTCGGGTTACTTGCTGCGTTTTTTTAATGATAGGAGAAAAGCAATGGGTAGACAAATAATTGTCCGTTTTGTTCTGGTGTTGAGCCTGGCTGTCATCAGCCTGATGGTGCTTTTGGGCCTGCTGGCCGGGACGCGGGAGCAAGTTTATGCAGCTTCTCAATCTATGGGTGGGGGGAACTCTGCACTTTTTGCTCCCCCGCCCGAGCCTGCCGGAGCGCCGGCCGCGAATCCTCCTGCGGCCCCCCTGCGCAACGGCGGTGAGACGTCCGTCATCACCGTCTGTAAGACAAGTTGTGACTATAACACCGTCCAGGAAGCAGTGAGCGCTGCTGCAGAAGGTGACGTTATCAAAGTGGCTCAAGGGACTTACACAGATACCGATGGCAGCGACGGCGTAGTCAACATCACCAAGACTCTCACTCTCCGGGGTGGTTACACCACTACCGATTGGACCATCTCCGACCTGGCCGCTTACACCACCACCTTGGACGGTGAGGGCAGCAATCGGGTGATCCTGGTCGCCAACAACGTTTCACCGACCATCGAAGGTTTTCATATCGTCAATGGCAAACCTGCTTCGGGGTGCGGCGGCGGCGTCTATATTGGCGGCGGGGCGACGCTGCGGCGTAACCGCATCTATGGCAATGAGGCAAGCAGCATAGGCGGCGGTGTTTGCGTTTTTGGCGGCAGTCCCACACTGGAGAACAACTTTATCTATACCAACACAGCAGCTAACGATGGCGGCGGCGTCTATGTCGTCGGCGGCGCGCCGCTTTTGCGCCACAATACACTGTATGATAACGCGGCAAACGGCCGTGGCGGGGGTGTCTACATTGCCAGCGGCGCGCCCACCATCAGCGCGACCATCGTCGCCAGCAACACAGCCAACGATGGAGGCGGCATTTATGGGGCTGACGGGTCTGGCGGCCTGCTGGGTTACAACGATGTGTGGGACAACGACGGCGGCGATCACGGTGGTGTTGTGGTCGCCGGTAGTAACAGCATCTCGGCCGATCCGCGCTTTGCGGCTCCATCTGGGTTTGACCTCCGCCTCCAAGCGAATTCCCCCTGCCGGGATCAGATACCTTTAACGCAGATGACGGAGGTGGATCACTGGGGGCTGGCGCGTCCATTTGGCGATCAAGCTGACATGGGGGCGCACGAGTTCTATTCCACTTTCACCTGCCTCGCTCGCATTGAATCCGGTCAGATCTATTCCACCGTCCAGACGGCGCTGGACGCGGCGACTGCCGGCGACCTGGTCAGAGTAGCAGGCTACTGCGCGGGAATAGAGGTACGGGACGGGATCAGCCAAACCGCTTACATCAGTCAGGCTCTCACTCTCAGAGGCGGCTACACGTCCACCAATTGGAGCGCGGCCGACCCTGACGTATACACAACTGTACTGGATGCTCAGGAGCAGGGTCGCGTGATTTACGTTGACAGTGCGGCAGCGGTGGAAGTGGAGGGTTTCCATATTCGCGGCGGCTTTATCACCGGGACCACAGAAAGTGGCGGCGGCATCTATCTTTCCAGCGGCCCACACGTGATCCAAGGGAACAGCATCTATAGCAATACTAATGGTCGAGGGGGAGGGATCTATGTCGCTAACGGCAGCGCGATAATACGAGATAACGATATTCACGACAATGATGTCACTACGGAGGGCGGGGGTATTCACATTGCCGATGGCGATGATGTGCTAGTACAGGATAACGACATTCACGATAATGTTGTTGACATACCTATCTCCAGCCCTGGCGGCGGGGGAGGTGTTTACATTGCGCAAGGCAGCGTAAGAGTACAGGATAACAAGATATACTTCAATCAAGTATCCGCCCCACAAACAGGATCTTCTTCTGCTGATAACGGCGGCGGTGGCATTTACATTGCTAGAGATGACTTTGCTGGCAATATAGTTGTACAAGGTAACGAGATCTATAGCAATGTAGCCACGGCGTGGCTCGGAACGTATGGCGGCGGCGGCGGTATAAATATATATGATAACGACAATGTGTGGGTAGAGGACAACGAGATATACGACAACGTCTGTAGCGGTCAGGGCGGCGGCGGCATTTACGTCATACGCAGCAGCTCGACCATTCGGGATAATCGTATCTACAACAACACCCAGCAGGATGGCGGGAACGGCGGCGGGGGTATTTATATTTACCAGTGGGATGCCGCTCCCTCTACAGTAGAGAGAAACGATATCCACGGCAACTCGGCGTCAGGCTCGTCCAACCCTGCCGGAGGAGGGGGAGTCTTCGTCTTGGGCAGTCCACAGATACGCAATAACTTGATCTACTCCAACACAGTGGATAGTACTGACGAAGGCGGCGGTATTCTCATTTACGGTGGCTCGCCAACCATAGACGGCAACACCATCTACAGCAACTTGGCCGGCGCAAGCGGCGGCGGCGGTGGCGGTATCTACAATTACAATGGCAGCCCCACCATTCGTAATAATGTCATCGTCAGTAACACAAACGACGGAGTGTACGGTAGTAGTTCTGTGACCGTAAGTTACTCCGACATCTGGGGCAATAGCGGCGTCCGGTGCGGCGGCAGCGCTACCTGCATTGCGGCCAATGGGAACATCACTGCTGCGCCTATGTTTGCAAACCCCGGCGTAGACTTTCACCTTCTATCCGGCTCTCCCTGCATTGGCGCTGCCGACCCTAATAACTACCCCAGCGACGACTATGCCGGCTACGCCCGCCCCTTTGGCCCGCTGGCTGATATGGGAGCTTACGAGTTCTACACCGGCACTTGCTTTGCTCAAGTAGAGGGGGCTACTCGGGTTTACACCACCGTCCAGACCGCGGTGGATACGGCCACCGTCGGCTCTCTGGTCAAGGTGGCCGGCGTCTGCCAAGGCGCGCAGCCCCGCGCGGCGGGCAGCGATACATTTACCCAGACGGCCTATATCAGTCAATCGCTCACCTTGCGCGGCGGCTATACCGCCACGAACTGGACCACCCCTACCGCCCAGACCATTCTCGATGCGGTGGGGCTGGGGCGGGCGGTCTATATCACCGGCACCGGCGCTGTGACCGTGGATGGGTTCACCTTGCAGGGCGGGAGCGCGAGCGCGGGCGGCGGTCTCTACATCGCCGCACCCCTCAGCCCGACGGTGCAGAACATTATCTTTTACAGCAACACCGCCGGTTACGGCGGTGGATTGGGCTTGGTTGGAGGAAACCCGCGCCTCTATCACAATACTTTTGTCGCCAATACTGCCAACACGGCCGGCGGCGGGTTGCACGTTGCCGCCGGTAGCCCTATTATCCGCAACGCTATCATCGTCAGCAACACCGGCAGCAGCATCGCAGCGACCACGCCGATCACCCTTTACTACAGCGACGTGTGGGGGAATAGCGGGTGTGATTGGGGGTGCGCCAATGTGTTCTCTGACACTGCTTCTTTATCCGCCGACCCGCTGTTCGTGGACTTTGGCGGGGGCGATTTCCACCTGGCTCTCAAATCTCCATGCGTCCACGCCGCCGACCCCGGCGACACACTGACCTGGGACATGGAAGGGGACGACCGTCCGCTGGGACGTGGGAGCGACATTGGCGCCGACGAGGCCGCAACTTATGCTGACGTGCTCCTTGCGCCGTACAGTTGGCTGGGCGGCATCCCCGGTCAGCCGGTTGACCATCCCCACATTCTGACCAACACCGGCAGCATCAGCGATACGTTCAACCTGACCCACACCCTGGTCGCCAGCGATAGCATGGGGTGGGATGTATCTTACACGCCGGCTTTTACGCTCACCGCCGGCGAGGCGGCGGAAGCGCCGGTCACAGTTATCGCGCCGGATACCGCCGTCAGTGGAACCTGGGCCATTGTTGTGCTCACCGCTACCTCGGCGGCCAATGGCGACATCTATGACGTGGTGAGCAATACAACCATGGTCAATTGGAACCCGGGCGTGGAACTCACCCCGGTCTATACCGAGCACGTCAACCCAGGCACGGTGTTGACCTACGAGCATACCCTGCTCAATACCGGCAACGCTCCTGATTCGTTCGACGTTGATTTCAGCAGCAGCTACAACGGATCTCCCGGCTGGACGGTAAGCGTGACGCCTACGCAGGCTACAGACCTGGGGGCGCAGCAGGCGCTCACAGTGTGGGTACGGATCGAGATACCGGGCACCGCGCCGGGCGGCCTGATCGAAACAACGATCATAAGCGCCAGCAGTCCCGCCAGCGGCGCGCGGGCGCTGGTTACAGATACGACCGAGATAAACTATACCACCGGCGACCGGTACGCGGCGAACGTCGGCGGCGCTACAGACGAACTCAATAACTGCCTGATCCCCAGCACTCCTTGTCGCACTATCGGCCACGCCGTGGTGCAGGCCGTCAGCGGCGATACAGTCAAGGTGGCAGAAGGCGTCTACAACGAGAACAACGTCACCCTCAACAAGAACATCACCCTGCGCGGCGGCTACTATACTTCAGGCCCAGGCGCGTGGGAGGTTTCCGATCCCCAGGGACACGAAACTATTGTGGACGCTCAGGGGACGGGCCGAGTGTTCTACGTTTTTGGCAGCCCGACGATAGAGGCGTTCACGATCAAAGGCGGCGATACGGCCGGCTCTGGCGGCGGGATCTATATCTATAGCCTGGGCGCGCCCATCATCCGAGGAAACGTTATCACCGGCAACACGGCCGGCGTCTATGGCGGCGGTATTCACAACGAGATGGGCGCCCCCACAGTAGAACAAAATGTGTTGGCCTATAACGAGGCCGCTCGAGGCGGCGGCTTTTCCAGCGCGGCCGGCAGCCCGGGCTTTTGGAGTAACATGGTATACGATAACGCCGCCAGCGCGGACGGCGGCGGCGTGTACGTGGCGGGTGGGAACGCCCGCATCTGGCACGATACCATCTATAGCAACGACGCCGAGCAGGGCGGCGGTATCTATTTGGCCGGCGGCTCGCCCGTCGTCAGCAACACCATCGTCGTCAGGAACACCGCCGCTATCACAGGCGGCGGTATCTACAAGCACGCTGCTGCTGCCGGCGCGGCGCTGGACTATAACGACGTGTGGGACAATACCAACGCCGATTACGTTGGCGCGACCGCCGGTTCCAACAGCATATCGCTTGACCCTGACTTTTTGAACGAGGCGGCGCGCGACCTGCACCTGTACGATTCGCCTTGTGAGAACGCCGGCGATGCGACGTCGGTGGGAGAGGACTTTGACGGACAGCCGCGCGCGATGGGAACGGCCCCCGACATCGGCGCCGATGAACGGCGGCGGTTGGGCGTGCAATTGGAGCCGGATAACACCGATAACGGCGATCCCGGCGCGATAGTCACCTACGAACACGTCGTGACAAACACCGGCAACTATACCGATACTTTTACAATAGAAGCCAGCAGCAGCAGTCTCGGTTGGACCGTGACACCCCCTCCTGACGACCCGGATACAGTGGAAGTGGGGCCCGGCCAAGCCGAGACCATATATGTGCAGGTGACCATTACGGGCACAGCCGCCTATGGCTTTCAGGATAGGACGACCGTCACCGCCACCTCCACGCTTAACCCAGACGTCTATGATACCGCGGTGGATACGACTACCGTCAATCTCAAATGTGGCATAGGATGGATGGGGTGACTGAACCAATCGCACCGGTTCAGTTCGAACCCCATAGCTCCTAAAGACGTTAGTTTTGGCCAACTTCTCGAAAACAAGGGTAACTATACCGAGACGTTTGATATTCATTGGACGACCGACCAGCCAAGTTGGGCTGTGAGCATCACCCCCGATCCGGTGACACTGGGGCCTGACGAGATAGGATGGATAGATTTCACCGTCACGGTGCCGGCTGCTCCCACCAGCACTGTGCTGATAGACCACATCATTGTCACTGCTACCGCTACAACCCTCTGCAGCGACTCGCACGTCACCGAGCACACTATCATCATCAACCAAGAGCCGGGCCTGACATTGGTGCAGAATGAATCTGGAGGAGGCCTCCCGGGTGATACGGTCACGTATGAACACATCCTGACCAACACCGGCAACTGGTGGGATAGCACCATCACCGTGACCTGGGAGACCGATCCAGACTGGGTGGTGAGTGTGACTCCTGACGAACCAGTCGTGGAGGATAGCGAGTCGGTGACGCTCACCGTTGAAGTCATAGTCCCCGAAACCGCTCAGTGTGAAGCGGCGAACACGACCGTCATCACCGCTACTTCCTATGCTGGCTACTATGCTCCTGACTATCAGATCGTAAGCGTCAGCGTGACGGACATCACCACTGTAACGCATATCAGCGACGTCGAGTTCGCGCCGGATCGGGCCGGCAATCTCGTTTCCGACCCTGCCCAACCGGTCACCGCTACCTACACCCACCGCATAACCAACACCGGCAACTGCCGACAGCAATTCGGGTTCCTGTCTCATAGTAGCCAGGGTTTCACTGTGACGACGCCATCTTGGGTATGGCTGGATCCAGAAGATGCAACGCCTGTCACTATCTTTATCACAGCGCCGCCCACCGCTACGGACAACCTGCTGGTGGATACCACCGTCATCACCGCTTATCACTGGGGAGAGCCGGATTTGCCTACTGCCGCCGTCGTGGATACGACCATCGTCAACCAGGCCGCCGGCGTAGAGTTGGCGCCGAACAACACCAGCGTCATAACCCAGCCGGCCATCACAACCATCCCGGTGACGTACACCCACACGCTCACCAACAGCGGCAACTATACCGACACATTCGACCTGACATGGCTGAACGAGGATGGGTGGGAGACGACCGTGAACGGACAAACCGAACAGCCAGCCGAGGTGACGGTGGGGGCCAGTCGCACAACGACGGTCTCGGTCGTGACCATTCTCCCCGAGTGGGTTTATACCCTCACCAATCAAACGGTAGTGACCGCTGCCTCGCAACTCAGCCCGACGGTGACGGCCATCGCGACAGATACAACGACCGCGCGCCGGCCCGGCGTGCTGCTCTGGCCGGATCACAATCAGTACGTTGCCCCGGGGGACATCATCACCTACACCCACAGATTGACCAACGTCGGCGGCATAAGCGATTCCTACGTCATCACCTACCACAGCATTATGGGCTGGGCCTCGGTCACCCCGACCGTGGTTCCCACCCTAGCGCCGGGAAGCGGGGTGCTGGTTCTGGCGACGATCAGCGTGCCGACGAGTACAGACATCCTGAGCGGCACGGAAGATTTGCTCGTCATCACTGCCACCTCGCAAATCACCGACATCGTTTATGACACCGCCGTGGATGTGACGACGGTACCCTACGTGCCAGGCGCGGCGCTCACGCCCGACCCCGGCAACCAAGCGAGCCAGGCCGGCATTCCGGTTCCCTACACCCACACCCTGACCAATCTGGGCAACTATACCGAGAGCTTTCACCTACAGATCTGGAGCGAATTCGCTAATGGTTCAGTCAGTCCAGAATGGGTGCTCGATTTGGGGCCGGGAGAGGCGTACACGTCCGTAATCGTGACTGTGTTGCTGCCCACCCACGCCGCGGCCGGGGAGACGGAGGAAACCCAGGTGTTGATCTCATTTGCCGGTGAACGGGTCGTGGCGCGCGATTACACGCTCGTTCTTGCCACCACGGGCACGCGCCACGTCGCGCCGGAGGGGACGGATGACAACAACAGTTGTCTGGTGCCTTATGATTATGGCCCCTGCGCCACCGTCCAGCAGGCGGTGGATCAGGCGTTGGCCGGAGATGACGTGCTCGTCGCGCAGGGCGTCTATACCGATGTGCAAGCCACCAGCGGTTACACGGAAGCGGTCTACCTGGACAAGAACCTCACACTGCTGGGCGGCTATGTCAACGCCGGCTGGGACGCCTCTCCCGACCCCGCGATCAACGAGACGGCGCTGGACGCCGGCGGGCAGGGGCGGGTGGTCTACGTCGCCGCGGGCGTCACCGCGACGATTGAAGGCTTCCACCTGCGGCAAGGATACGTTGAGGGCGACGGCGCCGGGATCTACGTCGCCTCTGGGGCCGCGCCGACGGTGCGGCGGAACTTTATCTATAGCAACACCGCCACAGGCGCTGAGAGTAAGGGCGGCGGCGTGTATTACGCCTACACCAGTGGAGATAGCGACCTTGTCCTAGAGCGCAACATGATCTACGGCAACACGGCCGGGGCGGAGGGCGGCGGGTTCTACGTGTACGGTTCCTACGGCTCTGGCGGCCGGCAGCGCGTATGGAACAACCTCTTTTACCACAACGTGGCCGACGATGGCGGCGGACTTTACCTCGCCGGCGACAGCGCCCTGGTGTGGAACGACACTTTTTATAGCAACACGGCGACCAACGGCGGCGGCATCTATCTCGCGGCTGGCTCCTCCAGCATCAGCAACACGATCTTGTCCAGCAATGCCAACTATGGCGTTTTCAAGCCCACGGGCCTGGGCGGCGCGCCTCAACTAGATTACAATCTGGCGTGGGTAAACAGCCCGGACAACTTTAACGCAGAAGTGGACCCCGGCGCTAACACCATCACCACAACGACGCCTGGCTTTGTGGATCCGGCGGGTTACGATTTCCACCTGCGAAGCAACTCCAACGCCATTGACCAGGGCGATCCAAACGGGACGCTGCCCGACGAGGACCTGGATGGTAACTCCCGCCCGCTGGCCTCTTACCATGACATCGGGGCGTACGAAAACGGCCTGCAGAGTAAAAAGACGGCCGTCGAGTATGCGCCCGCCGGCGGGACCCTCACCTATACCATCGCCATCACCAATTCTGGACAGGCTCACCGTGACATTGTGGTCACAGACAGGCTGCACGACTATCTTGACTACGCCGGACTGAGTTCCACTCCCACAGGCAGCAGTAACTATAGCGATCACACCGTCTCGTGGGAGGGCGTGGTCTATAGCAGCACGACAGCCTACATCACCGTCACCACCACGGTCACCGATTGGCTGATAGCCGGAACGATCATCACCAACGTCGCCGAGATCAACTATGTGCCCGGCTCTGTGGTGACGACGGTCGTCACCGGCACGCACGGCGCGCGCTACGTGGCAGAGACGGGCCACGATACAATGAACAACTGCATGCGGCCCGATATGCCGTGCCTAACGATCCAGTACGCGGCTGACCATGCGTTGGCGGGCGACGAGGTGCAGGTGGCCTCCGGCGTCTACACCGGCACGAGCCAGGTGGCCTACCTGGACAAAGACCTCACGCTGACGGGCGGCTACACGCCCACTCTGCCTGCCTGGATCTATGATCCCAGCGCCAACACGACGACGCTGGACGCTCAGGGTAACACCGGCGTGGTCATCGCCAACTCGGCTACAGGCGTGCTGGGCGGCTTGCACATCATCAATGGCGCCGACGGCGTGGACGTGAACGCGGCCACGGTCGTCATCAGCCAATGCCACATTTATAACAATACCGACGGCGTGGACGTGAATGGCGGCTCCTACACGCTGATCAACAGCGTCGTCGCCCACAACAGCGGGGCCGGTGTGCGGGCGGCGAGCGGCAGCGACGGTTCCCTGCTGCACAACACCTTTGCCCGCAACGCGGCCGCCGGCGCGATCGTGAGCGACACGGCTCACTTTACCAACACCATCTTTTACAGCCACAGCGTGGGCGTCAACGTCGTGGCGGGCAGCGCCTACCTCTCCAACACGCTCTGGTACAGCAACACGGCCAACCAGGGCAACGTCATCAGCAGCGCCGACTTGTTCGACGTTGACCCGCGCTTTGAGAACCCCGATGGAGTAGATTACCACATCCAGCCGGGCTCGAGCGTCATTGACGAGGGGCTGGATACCTGGTTGAGCGAGGACATTGACGGCGACGCGCGCCCGTTGCTGCAACACCCCGACCTGGGCGCCGACGAGTTCGCGCTGGTCATCGTCAAGTCCGCTCCGGTCAGCGCCGACCCTGATCAGATCATCACTTACACACTTATGCTGCAAGGCGGGGAGAGCGGGCTGGTGCTCACTGATACGCTCGACGCTTACCTGACTCACGTCGGCGCGGTGGAATGTGACGTTGGGAGCTGCGGCTATCTGCCATCCCAGCGGGCCATCACCTGGAGCGGCGACGCGCCCGCCGCGTACCCGATCTATATCACCTACACCGCCCAGATCACTTCCTGGCTGGCGCCCGGCGCGCAGATACTCAACGATGCCCAGGTTCTGATAGAGGGCGACGTCCACAACACCAACCAGACGGCGACGACGATCAACACAGCGAGCGGCCCGCGCTACGTGGACGCGGCGAGCGGGGTTGACTCGGACGGCGCCGGCAACAACTGCCTGGCAAGCTGGAAGCCGTGCGCGACGGTACAATGGGCGGTGGATCAGGCGCAAGCGGGCGATACGGTCAAGGTAGCCGGCGGCGACTATACCGGCTCCGGCTCAGAAGTGGTCGGCGTGAGCAAGAACCTCACACTGACCGGCGGCTATGCCGCCTCCGACTGGAACGCCAGCGCTCCCGAGGCGAATCCCACTCGCCTGAGTGGTCAGGACGCCCGGCGAGTAGTGGTCGTCACCGGCGCGGTCAGCGTGACGATTGACGGCTTCCACCTGCGCAACGGCTTTGTCAACGGCGACGGCGGCGGCCTCTACGCCAACGGCGGGGCGACCGTCACGCTGGTCAACAGCCGGGTGTACAACAACTCGGTGAGTGGCACCGGCAACGGCGGCGGTGTCTATGCCGGAAGCGGCGCGCTCACACTATCCCAGAGCCAGGTGTATAGCAACACCGCTATCAGCGGCAGCGGCGTCTATGCCGCGAACGCCAACCTCACACTCCGCGACAATCGCATCTATACCAACACGGCCACTTTCCAGGGCGGCGGTCTGTATGCTCTCAACTCCCCCGTGCTGATGGAACGCAACGTCATCCTGGATAACCAGGCCGACCTCGGCGGCGGCGGCGCCATCACCAACACTGCCCGTATCACTATGACCAACAACATCATCGGCGCTAACCGCGCCAGCGCGGGCGGCGACGGCCTGCTGTTCGATGGCTCTGGCAGCGGCCTGCTGCTCCACAACACCATCGCCGACAACGGCGACGAGGGCGCGCGGGTGGGCAACTTTACGCTGGCCCTGACCAACACCATCCTGAGCGGCCACACGGTCGGTATCACCACCTCGCACGCCGGCGCCTCAGTCGCCGCCGACCACACCCTGCTGAATGGCAATGGGACCGATTATAATGCTTCCTCTGGCAGCATCGTCAATAGCAACGACGTGACCGGCTCGCCCAACTATCGCGACCAGGCGGGGATGGATTATCACATCACGGGCAGTTCCGCCGCTCTCGGAGCGGGCGCTGACGCCGGGGTGAGCGCGGACATTGACGGTGAGAACCGGGCCTCACCGCCCGACATTGGCGCTGACCAGTACAACCTGCGCGTGGATAGGTGGGCCTCAGCCGCCGAACTCGCGCCCTGCCAGACTATGACCCATACCCTGATGCTCGTCAACGTCGCCGATAGCGCCATCTCCGGCGTCGTGTTGACCGACACACTGCCAGCCGAGGTCGCCTACAACACCGGCTCCCTTACCTACACGGCCGGCGGCGGCGCATACAGCGGCTCGCCGCCCGCCATCACCTGGAACGGCGACCTGGCCGCTCAGAGCAGCGTCTATATCACCTACACCGTGAACGTCAACCCCTACCTGGCCGACGGGGCCGTCATTACCTTTACCGTTGCCATCAGCGACCCCGTCTCCGTTTTTTCCGGCAACCCGCTCACGGCGACAGTGCGCACCATACCGGCTGCCATCAGCAAGGCCGGGGAGAACAGCATCTCGCCGGCCGGCCAGGCGACCATCGGCGAACTCGTCACCTATACCCTCGTCTATACCGTCCCCGGCGGTCACAAGGCTTATGACCCCGTGGTGGTGGATCAACTGCCGCGCCTGGTCGAAAGCGGCGGCGCCCTCTCCACCGATCCCGCGCTGGCCTACGCGCCGGGCAGCCTCTCCATCACCGGCGCTACTACTCAAACGGAAGAGATCTCAGCCGACGGCGGCGCTATCACCTGGACGCTGAACTCGGTGACGGCCACCTGCGGCGCGCCTGCGGTCGCCACCCTTACGTTCAATGCTCGCGTGCTCGACCGTGCCGACAACGGCGACGGCGACACCCTCACCAACACCGTCACCGTCTCTTACACCGAAGGCTCTCTCAGCGGCCCGGCTCGTCTCACCAGCGCCCACCAGACGTTCGCTCTGATCGAGCCTGGCCTGACGCTGGCGCACACGACGTCCCCGGCTCTGAATCTAGGCATGGGCGATCTGGTCATCGTCGCCATCACCGCCACCAATTCTGGCAACGCCACGCTCTACGACGTGATAATCACCGACACGCTGGGCAGCGGCTGGGTGGTGAGCGACACGGGCGGTTCGGTGTTCACTCACACGTTCGGCGGCATAGCCGCGGGCGACTCGAGCGCCGTGGCCTTGACCGCCCGCGTGAACAGCGACGTCGGGGCAAATGTTCCTCTCATCGCTACTGCTCAAGGGCAGGGTAGTTCTATGCCCGGTGTGGCGAGCGAGGAGCGAATCTATGAGGACACCATCCAGGCCACACCCAGGACGGGCTACCCAGACTTGGTCATCAGCAAGAGCGGGCCGGCGACGAGCGTGCCCGGCCGAACCATCTTTTACACCCTCGTCTATACCAACGCTGGCGTGGTGCGGGCCGAGGGCGTGCAGATCACAGACACGCTGCCGCTCTCGCTGACCAACATCATCTCCGCCACGTCTGCCGGCGCGACGGTGGAGCGCGTAGGCCAGACCATCACCTGGACGCTGACGGCGCCGGTGAGCCGGAGCGTGAGCGGTCAGGTTTGGATCACGGGTACCGTCATGTCTATCGCTCAACGCGGAGACATATTGCTCAACACGGCGGGCATCGCCGCGCTCGCGACGACGGAGCAGGCGCTGGGGAATAACAGCGACTTTATCACCACTACCGTGGTCGAACCGGAGGCGCACATCGTCAAGGTGATGGCTCCCAGTACCGACCTGGGTTCTGGGGACGAGGTAACTGTCACGCTGACCGTCTCTAATACCGGCTCAAGCCCCTTGTACGACGCAGTGGTGACGGACACACTGCCGGCCGGGTTGAGTTTTCAGAGCGCCCTGCCTGTTCCAGACGCCCAAGCTGGAGCGGCGATAACGTGGACGTTGAGCAGCTTGGGGGCGGGCCAGCAACAGGTCTACACAGTGATAGCCCTGGTCGAAGAGACCGTCGGGGCGAACGAGACGCTGACCAACCGGGCCGGCGTGCTGGGCGATTCACAATCCGGCGCGGTGGCCGAGCAGAGGTTCTACACAGACACTGCTCAAGCTATGGTCACGACCGGTTACCCCGACCTGACGTTCGAAAAGAGCGGGCCGGCGGTGCGCTCGCCCAACCAGTCCATCGTTTACACCCTGACCTATACCAACACCGGCAAGGTGCGAGCCGTGGATGTGCGGATCACCGACACGCTGCCGCTCTCGCTGACCAACGTCGTCTCGTCCACATCGGCCGGCGCGACGGCGGAGCGCGTGGGGCAGACCATCACCTGGACGTTGAATGACCCGGTGAGCCGGAACGCCAGCGGGCAGGTCTTGGTCACGGCCGTCGTCGCCGGTACGGCCCAGGAGGGGAGTGTGCTGACCAATAGCGCCGCTATCAGCACCGCGACGTCTGAGCCAGACAAGGCGGACAACGGCGACCTGGTCACGACCACCGTGCGTATGCCCTCGTTGAGCATCACCAAGACGCTCGACCCGGAGGAACCGCTCACCGCCCAGTTGTTGACCTACACGCTCACCATCTCCAACTCTGGGCTGGGTGACGCCACCGACCTGCTCATCAGCGATACGCTGCCGCTGAGCACGACGTATCACTCTTGCGGCGGCGGCGACTGTGGTTTCAACAGCGGGAACGATACGATCACCTGGACGCTGCCATTGCTGCCAGCCGGAGAGCAAACGCCGGTCATCTTTACCGTGCTGGTGGATAGCGGCGCTTATTCCAGCACGGTCATCATCAACCAGACTTTTGCCGTCACCTGCGCCCAGGGTGTGGGAGATGCCGGCGGGCCGGTTACTTCTACGGTGCCTCTACGGAGAGAGCTAGAACTGGAACCGCCGGCTGCTCAAGAGTTCATTCTGCCTGGCGCTCAGGTGGTCTATACCCATACCTTGATCAACTGGGGGACTGTCGTAGCGCCGGCAGTTACCCTGACGGTGAGCGACCCGCCCGCCGGCTGGGCATACACGCTACAGCCGACCCAGGTCATCAGTCTAGATGTCGGCGCGGCTGCCGGGAAGCTCGTCACCTTGACGGTGCAGTCGCTTGCCGATTCTGGCAACGCGGCGGCGACCATCACTGCTACTTGGGAAGGAGTGACCGAGACCTACGCGGTGGATACGACGAACATTGACTGTGTACCGATCTCCAATATCTCCATAGACTATACTCCCACCACGCCGCGGATCGGACAGACAGTTACTTTTACCGGCACGGTGGCGACCAACTGCACCACTCCCATAGACTACATCTGGGACTTTGGCGATGGCGCTCAAGTGGAGCAAACCGGTGTGGGTCAGACTATCTCTGTTGCATCACACCTTTATGATGATGACGCGGACTATACTGTGACGTTCACTGCAACTAACTGCGGCGGCTCCGCTCACGACACGGAGATCATTACCGTTAACCCATACAATATCTATCTGCCGCTGGTGTTGCGGAGCTATCACTGAACTGGAGTATCATTTCATGACTCTTCTGAAAAAAGGTCATCTAACCACAGAGGCACAGAGGACACGGAGAAAATTTGATATTGGGTTTAAAAAATTCATTTTACACGTCAAAAAGTTAATTTTTCAAGGTCAAGTTTAAAATCTCTGTGCTCTCTGTGTCTCTGTGGTGAAATTCCTAGTTTTTTCAATAGAGTCATTTCATAGTTAGCGCCCAAAACCCCTGCGGCGTTCTTCATTTTACAAGAAACAACCCAAAGGCCGGGGGGTTGGGTCTTTTCAAAAAGCTGTTTCTTAGCCTATTTTCCGCACCTCTGGACAACTTGACTTGGAGCTTGCCACTTTGTTCTCCCGAACCCAATTTGGGCAGATTCGCCGTCTGAGTCAGTGAGAAACCAGGTTTTTCAGAAAAACCTGGTTTCTTTCCCCAACTTTTTGAAAAAGATACAAATAGGCTGCGTCAGGGTGCGAAATATAGGCTTAGCGGCAACCTTGCGAAGGCTACATAACCTTCGCAAGGCTTTTCTTCCCACTATCATACATCTTGAATCACCACAAGAAATGGAGCGATTATGACATTCGAAACTTGGCTTCCTGCGTTATTAGGCTATTTGATTCCGGTGGGCCTGTTCCTGCTGGCCTGGGGCGGGATGGAACCGCAAAGGGCGCGCCGCGCGACGACGGTGGGCGCGTTGGCGCTGGCGCTGGCGGCGCTGGGGTACTTTGCGGTGGGATTCGCCTTTCACCTGGGCGGCGCTAAATATATGAGCGATCTGCCGGGGCTGCAAGGACTGGACGACCTGCACGGCGTCTCTGGATGGGGCTTGATCGGCCTGAAGGGTTTCTTCTTGACCGGCCCCGCTGCCACGTCCGAGGCGCTGGGGCTGTTTGTCAACTACCTGCCGCTGGCGGCGACGGCCGTACTGCTGGTGACGCTCAGCGCGAGCGGGCGCGCGAGCGGCTGGCAGGTCGCGCTGGGCGGGCTGGTTGTGGCGACGGCGCTCTTCCCACTGGCGGCCTGCTGGGCCTGGGGCGGAGGCTGGCTGGCCGACCTGGGCGCCACGGCCGAGGTGGGACACGGATTCGTGGATCACGCTGGCTCTGGCGTGGTCTATCTCTTGGGCGGGCTGGCCGCGATGGGAGCGCTGGTGGGATTGGGTCAGCGATTGCCGCCGGGCGAACCGGGCGAACCGGACGAGATGCCGCCCGCCCACTTCCCCCTGCTGGCGAACCTGGGCGCGCTGCTTTTCGGACTGGGCTGGTTGGGCTGGTCGTTGAGCACGCCCTTTCACGCGCTAGGGGCCGAGTTGAGCCTGGAGCGTATCGCCGTCAACGGGCTGCTGGCCGGCGCGGGCGCGATCCTGGCCTCGCAGACCTATTGCTGGCTCACGGTGGGCCGCGCCGACGCGCTGATGTCGGCGCGCGGCATGGCGGCCGGCTTTATCGCCATCTCGGCGGGCGCGCCGTTCACGCCGCCGTGGGCCGCGTTGCTGATCGGCGCGCTGGCCGGGCTGCTACTGCCATTGGGCGTCTATCTGGTGGAGCGAGTGCTGCGCTTGCCCGACGGGACGGCGACGGTGGCGCTGGGCGTCACGGCCGGGTTGTTGGGGCTGCTGGCGGCGGCGGTATGCGCCGATGGGCTGTGGGGACAGGGGTGGAACGGTGTAGGATTGCAAGAGTACCACACCGTGGCCGGGCAGGGCGTGACCGGTTTTTTCCCGGCGGAGAAATTCAGCGCGGGCGACGGCCCCGGCCAACTGATCGCCCAACTGGCTGGCGCTGGGGCTATCGGGGCAGTGGCCTTTATGGTCGGATGGCTGGTCTTTTTGGGGTTGAGTGCGCCCTCTCGGCGACGAGAGAGATTAGAGCAACAAGCACAATACAGCAAAGAAGCGGAGGCAAATCCTTCGAATGACTTGGTCGAGCCGCAGGAATATGGTACAATTGAGCAAGACAAAGTTTCCAATCAGGAGGAAGTGGGATGAGGCTCGCAATCACTTTACCAGATGATGTTCGAGAGCAAGTTCAAGATATCGCCATCCAAAAGGACAGAGAGGTCGAAAGCATAATCATTACAGCCGTGCTGCGCTACATCGCCGAGGAGCAATGCGCTGAGCCATCCCAGGACATCCCCCAAGCACTGGCGCGGTCGCAAAGATTGTATCAGGGATTCAAGGAGCGATTGGGTCAACGATATCCGTCCCTCGGCAATCTCCCCCGGGAGCAGGTTGCCCCGGCGATGGATGAACTTGCGGAAAAAGTAGCTGAAGGAATGGCCTTTGCCAATTGGCGAGAGGCAGAGGCTTTCATGCGGGGCGAGGGTCGCTATGATTTTGCTCGACAGCAATATCTTTATCATTGATCGTTTCTTCAAGCGGGATGTTCACTACAGTGTCAACAGGCAACTGGTGGAAAAGTTGCCAACGTTGGATGCAGGTATCAGTATCTATGGCCTGCTAGAGATTTGCGGTTTGGCCTCTTTCAATCTTTCGGAGGTAGAGCTGGCACGCTGGTTTTACCACTTTGATCAACTGTACAATGTTCAAGTTGTCTTTCCCAAAAATTTGGAGCGCCCAGCCGAGCAATACTTTGACAGTATCCTTGACGAGATGTACAGATTATTCGTCAAAAAGATGACTTTTGTGGATGCTGTCATCCTATCTATTGCTGAAGAGTACGAGATGTCCCATTTCATCACCTGGAACAAGAAGCATTTCGAGGGACGGACGTCCATAGCGGTGGCAACCCCCGATGATTTTCTGGCTTTGTCACCCACGTAGAGGTGAGACTGCCGTTCTCGGTAGATGAAAATCCTGCTGCTCGAACCCTACTGCGGCGGCAGCCACCGGGCCTGGGCCGAGGGGTACGCGGCCCACAGTCGCCACGACGTTACGCTGCTGACTTTGCCCGCCCGCTTTTGGAAGTGGCGCATGCAGGGCGGCGCGCTCACGCTGGCCGAGCAGTCCCGCGCCCTCGACTCCCCGCCCGACCTGATCCTGGCCTCCGATATGTTCAACCTGCCCGCCTTCCTGGGCCTGACGCGCGACTTGTTCGCCAATGTCCCCGCCGCGCTCTATTGCCACGAGAACCAGTTGACTTATCCTTTCCCTCCCGATGAGAAGCGCGACCTGACCTATGGCATGATCAACTGGCTCTCGATGCTGGCCGCCGATAGGGTTTTCTTCAACTCGCGCTTCCACTTGGTGGATTGGTTCGATGAACTACCCCGCTTGCTCAAGCATTTCCCCGATCACACACACGTCCACCGCATCGCGGAGGTGCGGGACAAGTCAACAGTGCTGCCGGTGGGCTGCGACCTGCGCCGCTTTGACCAATTATCAATGGCCAATGAGCAATTTCCAATCACCAAGCCGCCGCTGATCTTGTGGAACCAACGCTGGGAGTATGACAAAGCGCCGGAGACGTTCTTTCGCGCGCTGTACCGGCTGGCCGAGGAGGGGATAGATTTCCGAGTCGCGCTGGCGGGCCAGAGCTACCGGCAGACCGCGCCCGAATTCGAGGCGGCGCGGGAGCGATTGGGGGCGCGAGTGAGCCACTTTGGCCAGGCCGGCCAAGCGCAATACGGGCCGCTCCTGCACCGAGCCGACGTGGTGGTCAGCACGGCGATCCACGAGTTTTTTGGCGTCGCCATCGTCGAGGCCGTCTACTGCGGCTGCTTCCCTGTGCTGCCCCAGCGCCTGACTTATCCAGAGCTTGTTCCGCCGCAGTACCACGAGGTCTGTCTGTACGAGGATTTCGAGGGGCTGCTGGCTCGTCTGCGTTGGTCGCTGGCTCATCCAAGCCAGGCTCGCGCGCTGGCCGTCGAACTCCATTCCGCCGTCGCCTGTTTTGATTGGGCGGAAATGGGGCCGCGCTACGATGATGCGTTGAGCGAGTTGGCCGCTACCGGCTGACCGCTTGCCAATGTCGCCGCTGCATCACTGCCAGCGCGCGCGGCATCGCCACAGAGTAAAGCCAGTAGCCGAACTGCGAGACGGGAAAATCCCAGGCCCCGATGTGGCGCACAAACTCGCCGCCAAACCCCTTCTTGAAGCGGTACACGCCCCACAGCGGGTCCGATTCGTCCAGTTCGTCCGGCGCGCCCCACATATCATAGATGGCGCAGCCCTGCTCGCGCGCCCATTGCATCGCCTCCCATTGCAATAGGTGATTGGGCATCTTTTCGCGGTGGACGGAGCGGGAAGCCCCGTACATGTACCAGGCCCGTCCCGCGAACTGAAAGATGATGACCATGGCTACCGGCTCGCCTTTCACCTCGGCGACCAGCGGTTGCGCCAGCCCTGCTTTGATGAACAGGCCCCAGGCATCGGCGTAATAATCCTCCGGGCGGATGATAAAGCCATCGCGGGCCGCAGTCTCGGCGTACATCGCGTATAGCAGCGGCAGATCGTTCAACGCGCCCCGCCGCACCATCACCCCCTTGCGCCCGGCCAGCCGCGTGTTGTAGCGCCATTTAGAGTTCATCGCCATCAGCAGATCGTCGGGGCTAGGCTTCAGGTCGAGCAGCATTGTGTTGCGGAACTGGATTTGCTCGCGCGAGGGCCGCCACCCGCGGTTCCGCAGCCTCTCCACGACCATTTTCCCTTCGGCGGTGTCGGCCCACACGTCGGGGTCTATTTTGACGAACAGCGCCCGCTCCTGCCGGGCCGTGGTCTCTAGGCGAGCCAGGGTTTGTTCCAAGAGGATAGTGTTTCCATAGTTGAGGGCCGGACCTTTGGGGACGTACATCACCGCCGAGGGAAAGCGTCCCAACCGGCGGGTCAGCACGGAAGCGGCAGCGCAGGGCCGGTCGCCATCCGACGCCGTCCACAGGTAGCGAGCTGGCTGCCATCCGTGACGGGACTTGAACGCGCCCCACTCCCAGGTTTGCAGGACGTGAGCGGTGGGCAGGTCAGACAGCGCCGAATTCCACCGTCCGGGATCAGTGATCAGTGATTTCATCTTTGCCGCCAGGCAGCTAGTAGCCGGTAGCCGGTAGCCAGTAGCCGGTAGCGCAGCGGCGCATAGACCCGGTCCCACGCGCCCACGCTGCGCGTCAAACGCCCGCCAAAGCCGCGTTTGAAGCGGTAGACGGGCCACAGTCCATCTCGCCGCCCGGTGAACTCGGCCTCCAGCTTTTCCACATCCTCGTCGGGGACGCCGTACAGGTCGTAGGTGGCGCAGCCCTCAGACTTGGCCCAGCGCATCGCCTCCCACTGGAGCAAATAGGAGGGCATCTTTTCGCGGTGCGCGTTGCCAGAGGCCCCGTAAAAGTACCAGGAGCGCGGGGGCAGCGCAAAGACCATCGCCGCCGCAGCCGCTTCTCCTTCCACCTCTGCCAGCAGCAGCCGCGCCCGGCCCTGAGGCGCGAACAGCCGGTAGGCCGCCTCATAGTAAGCGGGGGAATGGGCGCCAAAGCTGTCGCGCTCGGCGGTGGCCGACATCAGCGCGTGAAAGGCGGGCAGGTCGGCCTCGGCGGCCTCGCGCACCGTCACCCCCCGGCGGCTCGCCAAGCGGGTGTTGTAGCGCGTCTTTGACTTCATCGCCGCCAGGATCGAGTCTTGATCGGAGGCGATATCCACGATGAGCGTGCGGCGGGGCTGGACGCTGCCAAATGGAGACGGGCGAAAACCTAGCGCGCGCAACCGTTCGCGGTGAGCGGGTTCGTCGGGCAAGTCAGGTTCGAGCGTGAGCGCGACGGCGGCTCGTGAGCGGGCGGCGCCATCAAGGAGCGATAGCAGGGCCGCAAGCTGCCCCTCGGCGGTCCAATCCACCAACGGCCCTTTGGGGACATAGGCCAAGCGGCCCAGGCCGAGCGGCAAGCGGCGGTAGAGCACCTGCGCACCGGCGATCAACTCGCCTTCTTGGGTCAATCCCACTCGTTCAACATCCCACCCGAACTGCGTCTTGAGCGCGCCCCACTGGCTGGTCTGGAGCACGTGGGCATTGGGGTAGCGGTCGACAAAGCAGTCCCAATCGCCAGGAGCGATTGAGCGGACAGGTTCCATCATCGCCATTTTCTCCGCCGGGCCACGACGAGCAGACCGCCGCCTCTCTTGCCGGTAGGCACATCCATTTCGTAGTAATGGCGCCAGCGGCGACTGAATTTCCGCGCGACGGCGCGGCGCAGGAGCGATTGATAGCCCAAAAAGCGCAGCCGGGGCGAGGCTAACAACCCCCACGCCGAAAATCGCCGCCCGATGCCATAGGTGTGATTCATCCGGTCCCACAACCGCTCGACTTGCTCTGGGATATAGTAGCGAGTCTTGGTCACCTCCAACCTGACGGTAGCCAGCAGATTCCGCCAGTCGCCAGGATTGTAGTAATAGTGGTGCTCCAGTTGGGCGTCTATGGCGGCGGCGTACGCCTCGGCCCCTCGTATATCACCTCTTTTATTCCGTTGGACGTAGCCATCGAGAAAGTAGCGGAAAGCGTCGGAGGGGACGGTGAAAATAAAGCGGCCGTCGGGCCTCAGCACCCGTCTGACCTCGCACAAGACCGGTACCACGTTGGGGATGTGCTCCAGAACCGAGTTGCTAAAGACAGTGGCGAACGTCCCGTCGGCGTAGGGCAGGGCATGGCCGTGGCCCAATTCCACGTGACGGTACACGCCCGACCGGGCGGCCTGGCGCAGTTGCTCCATCCAGGGATCGAGTCCCGCTTCCACCTGCGCCTCCGCCCCAAAGAGCACCCGCGCGATCAATCCATCGCCGCAGCCCAGGTCCAGCATAGGGGAGTCGTACTCTTCCTCTGCCGCCACGCGCAGTTCGATCGCCCGCCACAATGCGACGGGCGGCGCGAACCAATAGGCGTTCAACGAATCGGTGAGGTAATCTGGTATCATTTCACTTTCCGAATTTCACGCCGGCCAACAGACATTTCATACATCACGTTTCACGTCTCGCATCAGCTTATCGTAAAAGTCCCGCACCCAAAGTGGGTTTGCCTCCCGATGTGGAGTAGGGATGCCAGTTCGAGATAGGGAACGATAGGACGTGGGATGGACGGGAAAATCTGTGTACCCATCCAGCGACCAGGCCAATGTTTGGGGGCGCCTTCGAGGTTGGCGTGGTGCACGGGGATGCGGGTGGCTTGTTCCATCGCGGCCCGGAGGGAGGCCTGCTCTTCCTCGCTCAGAGCATCCCACACATCCTCGGGCGTGTGATGCTTGCCCGGCAATAATTGACTCATACGAACCGTCAGGGCCTCTAGTATCTCCTGGAGGTTGGGAGCGTCTTTTTTCCTGGGACGTTTTCTGCGGCGGCGTCTGCGCCTGCCTCCCGCGTCGTCTGATAAATCGAAGGGCGTCACCCAAGTCAGGCGATCAAATATGCGCTCCGACTCTGCGCCAAAGGTCAGCCCCTCGGCCCACTGGGTAGAGGTGACGCGATAGTCCAGATCCAATCGCCCATCGCTCACGATAGGCTCCCAACGGGGGCCTCGCGCCGCATAGACGGCGTGAACCTCGAATTGGCCCCAGAGTCTGTTTAGCCGCTGCCAGCGTTGGTCAGAGAGGCGGCCCGCTTCCTCCACCGCCGGCAGGATAACTTCCAGGAAGAACCCGTGATCGGCGCTCTCGCCCATGAGCTTGAGTTCCCAAAAGATCAGTTCTCCCGGCCCATAGGTCAGCTTGCCCGGGTAGGCAAAGATGACTGTTTCGACCGGCCACGACGCCTCTGGTATTTTGTTGATCTTTTTCCCGACGAGTGACAGGCCGCCGTACCGGTCCCAGGGCGACAAACTCTTGCGCCAGGGGCTGGCTTGACGGGTCGGAAGGCGGCTGGCAATGGTGTTCCCCAAGAACAAGGAGAGTTCGGCGGACAAACACCGAGGAATCCGGGCCAGCGAACCGTTGACTCGCCACACGAAGAGATAACGGATGAATCTAATTGGTCTGGTAAAAGCCCACATAGTCGATGAGTTCGTACAACAATTTGATTCGATTCTTTGGCCACTGACGCACCCGCCACGCGCTCAACATATCCCTGGTCTCTTGACTTAACGCGCCCATAAACCGGCCCCAGTAAAACTGTTCCTCGCGGGGATCCTCCAGGCTCACCAACTCGTAGAGGGATTCTTGTTCCTCAGGACGCATCAATGTCCGAAAGACCGCCGCTGCCTCCAGCAGGCTCAAGAAATCAGAGATCTCGAACGTGAGCAAACCCTTATGGTCGCGCGTGTGCGGATGCAAGAGTTGATGAGAAGCGGAAAAGAAACGAAGGTGCAGGCGGTCCATAGCAAAGCGCGTCTCCTGGTGGGCCGCTCGGCACAGGATGTCTCCCATAGCGCCCTCGAATTTCACCCCGCTCGTGGGGAACACCTGGAGCACGCCTGTTAAATCAGACCCGTGGTAAATGGCGAGTTCCTGGAGCCAGGGCTTTAGCTCGCGCCGGTGCATCATCAACAAGAAGTGATGTTCGTCGAGAACATAATCGCCCCAGGTGTGATTCTCGTAAAACCCTTCACCCGCCCACAGTTGCCGTGGCAGCCGATTGACGAAACCCCATACGACGATGGCCGAATAGGAGCGTTTGCCCAACCGCCCGGCTCTGGTCAGGATAGATTGACACGCCTGACAGTAATTTTGTTTGGGAAGGCGGGCATAGACCCGGCAGCGTTGGCAGGGGCCATCGAGGGCGGATTGAGGCGGCCCGATATCTTGTCCGGCGGCAAAGATATCGGGCCTGGTTTTGAGGTATTCCAGGGTAGCCAGCAACTCGGCGCCGGTCCGGCTGCGGCGCACCCAATCAAAGCTGCTTAACATTCAGTGCCTTGCGCAAGGCTGTGTGATGCTGGATCGCGCCGGTCTCAATCCACTCGTCAACCTGGATGGGCAACTGCCAACTTTGTCCTCCGGCGTACCGCTTGGCCCAGTCAATCAGGTAACTGCCCGGCAGAACTCGCAGGCGCAGGCTGCCAAAGCCGAGGTAACGGTTGTTGCCCATTTTGTGGCCGAGTCCCGGTTCCAGCGCCACACACCACATCAACCTTTGCAATTCCTCTTTTTCCAGGTTCCAGAAACGAATTGTGAAGCGGGCGCGCGAGCCGGGCATGATGGCCCTAAAGTAACGGGCCTGGAAGGTATCGGGTTGGAAACCGGCCAACTGTTTGACGATTGGGGCCAGTGGAGCGTGAGGAAAGACGCGCCAGGTTTTGCTGACGAGCATCTTGGCGGCAGAGCTATCCGCCGCTTGCTTCCACTGATCGCCGGCGTAGCGCCATTCGCCGTAAGGGTAGGGCACTTTGAACCAGGCCAACTGGGGTTCGTCGAACAGACCAAAGGTGAAGGACAAGCGCCCCATAATAGCCTGATCAGGTCCCTGTCCCACCCAACCGAACAGACTGTCCACCGGGTTCAAGCGGGCGATGTCGGCGCTGTGCTCTCGAGAATCGCTGGCGATGGTGTAGAGATGGCGCAACATACCCTTGATGCTCTGGCTGGGGAGCGCGTAGACTTTGTCGTCCCCACGTTGCGCGGCCTCGGGAGGCGCCATAGCGAAGAAATCCCAGCCGTTGACGGGGCCGCCTTCCAGGGTGGTTCTATGGGACGGTTCGCCGCTCTCGCGTATGTGGATGGGCGTCAGCGGTTCTGCCTCTACCTCCAACATACCGCAATAGCCGCCAAACGCTCGATGGGAGATAAAGCCGGCTCGGGCGCGCGGCGGGGTTGACGGAGACTGTTTCTGCTCGAGGGCGAGTGGATTGGCTTGCAGCGCGCCAGCGGCCGCTTGCCCTTCCAGTTCCAGCTTTTGCCATATACCGTCCTGGCTCAACGATTGTTTCCCGAACAATCTCTCTCCTACCCCGGCGGGGGACGCCGTTAACCAGACAAGTTGGGCTATGGTCGCCTCGACCCAGCCAAACCCGCTGGTCTTTTCGCCGCCCAGGGTGATATCGCCCCGCTGAAAGTCCTGGAGCATGTGCAGGAACACGGAGAGCGCTTCTGTGTCCCGCTCATCAACGTCCATGAGGTCTATACGTAGCCGGAAAGCGAGGCGACTGCCGTAAGCAAAGAGATAGTCGCGCTTGGCCTCCTCCACCGGGCAGCCTGTCTTGGGATTCATCTTTACCCCGTCCATAGAGCACCAGGCTCGTTCTGGATCGTGCGGGTCGGTGAGGTAAGCGTCGGAGAAAAAGACCAGGCCGCGCTGTCCCTGAGCGCCAAAGAGAGTGTCCAACACATCGTTCGTCCGGCGAGATTCACCCCACAGAGTTTTTAGCACCTGGGAGGCTCGTTTTCTGAAGGCGCCCTTGATCGTGCTGCCTGGGATATATATCTCCCACGCGCCTTGCTCGCGTGAGGACGGCGCCCAGGACAGCATACGCATAAAGACGGTGTCGTAGGGCTTGCCGTACTTGCGGGAGACTTCTCGCTTGGATGGCCCGCCGGCGCGGAAATCGACGTGGTACGGCTGAGATAGCTCCTGGCGGGCGCGGTCGCGATGCCCTTCCAGGAAGGCGATCATGTTCTCGTCGTTGGTGATGCTCTTGCCCAAGTTCCGAGGATGTTTCATGTGGCGGTATCTCACCCGCCGGTGATCGTTGACAAATTCGCGCCACGTCGCCGGGCTGACGCCCTCTGGGACCTGGTCAGTTTTGCCCCACTGACGCTCGTCAATCTCTCCCTGGAGCAACATCTTTTTAATCAGCAAGTGTTCCGTGCGGTTCTTGATCTCGGCGTCTACCCAGGCATCGCTCTGAATCAAGTTGACCTGTTGATCCACCTGCTGGTAGAGTTGGGGGAGTATCTTTTCACACGCCGAGGTCAGTATCTTGACCAGGGACTCTTCGCTACCGACCCGCTTTGCCAGGCTCTCCTCCAGGGCGATGTCCAGCCCCAACCCCTCGGCGATCTCGCGCCAGGCAGCGGTGTCGAGTTCTTCGCTCTTGCGACGTTCCCGTTTCATGGCTTTGACGATGCGGCCGGCCATGTTGGCCTTGTCTTCGAGCGCCTTCTCGCAAGCGGCCTTGGCCGCCTCTTGGCTGGGGAAAGATTGCCCGACCAGAGGCTCGACTCGCTGGAGTATTTTTTTGGAAAGCCCCCACTTACCCTTGCCCAATTTCTTCAACGCCGCAGCCGGTAGAGTCCAAACGTCAGTTTCCCCGATGGAGCGTTCCCGTAGCCAGATGGCGATGACTCTGGGAAGATACTGGGCGAATTTGCGCTTCCAATCTTCTGGGTTGAGAATCGGCCCGGCCAATCCCATCTCTAGCCGCTCGCGGATGGGGTCCGGCAGATCGCGCATCGCTCCCACCAGCACGCGGCCCTCGATGGCGGCGAAAGAGGGCACAGCCGGGTCCACCTTGCCCCAGTTCCAACCGACCAGGACGGGGTTCGTGGCGTCAAAGGTCAGAGATAGTTGAAGGTGATTAGCGTGGGGGTTTAGGGCGGGGATTTTGTTGGAGGGAGAAAACGGCAGGTCCATTTCGAGGCGGACGCGCCCTAGCCCCTTGCTCTTGCCGGCTCCGAACCAAAACCGCCCCGCTTGCAGTTCGCGCAGGAGGTAATATAGCCGGTCTCTGTTCTGTCCCTTCCCCAGGACTGAATCATCTACGGCGAGGGAGATACCAAAGACCGAGTTGCGAAAGATGGTCTCCATCTTGTAATTGGCGTTCGCTATCGCGGCCCAACGGTCCTCGTCCAGCTTGATGCCCATGCGCATATCAAAGAGGTGATCGGGCGGGTAGCTTTCTTCCTGCAATTGGCAGTCCACTCTGGCGATGAGGTCTTTGGGCATTGGCAAGTCGTAGAGCCGCAGCCACAGTTGGTCGAGCAGGCCAATGTTTTTACCGTTGCGCGATTGGCCGATAAAGGCGTCCATCAATGACTGAGCCGTCCCTGAAATCTCGCCCGCCAGGGAGACCAGACGATGTTTGCCGTCTCCATCTCTGGTGAAGAGGGTCTTGCGCGCGTTGCCCCTGTAGATTGGTGTTTCTGCGTGGAGCTTACCTTGCAAAATCATGACAACCTCCTTATCTTTATCTCAAACTGAACATTATCGCAAGTCTTTGTAGATTGTACACTCAAATTGGTACTTGGTCAACCTTAACAACCAGCAATTCTCATTAGGGTGTGTTTCAAATGATTTGGGAGCCTGTAGGGAATCTGTAGTATAGCCCCTTGTGGGCGGCTTATGAGGTCAAAAACGGCCACGAGGGCCTATGCTACAAATCAAATGACTCGAGTCTGGCAAATTTTCAGAATGCCCACATCTTGGGGTAGGCAACAATAAAGGCGCTAGATATGGGGGTTCGTAGTAGCGGCTTTAGCCGCTTTTGAGCCTTTTGGACGGCTGAAGCCGTCACTACGAACAAAAACGCCAGACTCCAGAAGGAGTAATCTTATGAAACGAGCCGTCAGCGTCAGCCTGGGAAGTTCCAGCCGTGATAAAAAAGTCATCGTCAAGCTCAAGGGGAAAGAGATCAGCGTCGAGCGCATCGGCACCGATGGCGACGTGCCAAAGGCACAGCGATTGTACGCCGAATTGGATGGCAAGGTAGACGCCTTTGGCATGGGCGGCGCCGACATGTACCTGCGCCTGGACGATCGCGAATACCCCCTGCACGCCGCCCTAAAGCTGATCAAGGACGTCCACCAGACGCCCGTCGTGGATGGTCGCGGGCTAAAGCACACGCTGGAGCGCCGCCTCTGGGAGCTGGCAGAGCCGGAACTGGGCGGCATCCCTCACTTTCACTGCGCCTTTGTGCCGGTAGCCGTGGATCGCTTGGGGTTGGGCCAGGCCGTGAGCGACGTGAGCGACGAGGTGATCTTTGGCGACCTGATGGTGGCGCTCGGCGTCCCCATCCCCGTCCGGGGCATCAAGAACTTTCGCCGCGTGGCCCGCGTGATGCTGCCCTTTGTAAGTTACTTTCCGATGAGCATGATCTTTTACGGCAGCGGTGGGGCGGAGCACGAACCCAAGTACCAGCGTTACTGGGAGCAAGCCGACCTGATCGCGGGCGATTTCCTCTTTATGCGCAAGTACATGCCCCACGACATCACGGGCAAGACCATCGTCACCAACACCACCACCGCCGAAAACGTCGAATTGGTGCGCGAGCGGGGCGCGCGTATGCTGATCACGACCACGCCCCGTTTTGAGGGGCGCTCCTTCGGCACTAATATGATGGAGGCGGCGCTGACCGCCTACGCCGGCCAGGGCCGCCCGCTCACTGACGCCGAACTGAACACGCTAATAGACGAACTCGACCTCCGGCCCAGCGTGCAGCGGTTCTAGGACAAATTGGCAATTTGCCCCACTAGCGGGCGTCTCGATCCCGCGCAAAACGCTCAATGCCCTCCAACACCCGGCGTGGTGATAGATGCGCCTCGTCAATCACCTCACTCAACGTCCCCCCGCTGCGCCAGCGATCGTCCCAATCGGCCGATAGTGCATACGCCTCGGCCGTTTTGTTGAACAGCCAATCGTGCATCAACCGGCGGGCCTGCGTGGTGATGACGGTCGAATCAGCGCGGTCGCCGGGCGAGAGCACTCGCAAGCGGTACTCCTCCGGCTGAAGCGCGAACAGTTCCGGGCTGGTCGCGCAGACGATCTTGACGTTCAAGCCCCGCTCGTCCAGCTCTGGCAAAATGTCCACGATGCTGACCATGGCGCTGGTTCCCTGCACGATCACCGTACCGCCGCGCGGCTGGTCGGGACGATGATCGCGCGCGATATATGCGCCCCGCGCCGCCTCAAAGTGAGACGGCAGCCCTAGCTTTTCACGGTCGGGAATCTGGATAGGCGGGCGGGTCAGGTGCAGGGCGACGATGGGAACCGGTTGCTGCAACGCCGCGCCCAGCAACACCGGTACCTCGTTGTATTCCCACGGGTGCAAGTTGATGACCGATCCGGCGGGGAAGAGTTGCGTCACGCCGGGAGCAAAGATGCCAAAGTGAGTGCGGCTGTCGTCCGCCGTCTCCGGCCCAGAATGGCCGGCGACCCAGATCACCTTGCCCACTTGCCAATCGCAATCCTGCGCCAGTTGACTGAACAGGCGGAACATGCCGTACTTTAGATACGAAAACGAGCCATAGGTGGAGCACGCACCCCAGAAGCCATCGAAGGCTCCCTCCGGGTCGAGCGCAAAGTTGACCGTCGCCATACCGGTCATGATGCCGGCGTTGGCAAACTCGGTGATCTCTTGCGGCAGCAACACACCCTCCGGGGAGCCATACCGCTCGTACCAGCCGTAATGCTCGCCGAACCCACTGATATTCGTCGAGCCGGCCAGGTCGGCCGAGCAGGCCACAAACAACGGACGGCCGTACTCCCGCGCGCCAAAGGTATTGGCCCACGCGCCCCACTTGCCCAGCGCGGCCCGGTTGGCGACGCGCGCGCCAGGCGCGGCGTACATCTCGGCCGGATAGTTCTCATAGTCGTACAGCCGCTCGTCCTGGAAAGGATTGCCGCGTTTGCCCAGCCGGAACGTGGGAATCTCGTCGGGCACGCTATCGCCCAGGGCCGTCAGTGTATCGGCCAAATAGTCCACCAGCGATTGGTCACGGTGCAGCGCGTCCATCACGGCCCGCAAATTCGCCTCGAACTCGGCCCGCAGCGCGGCGGGGTCTTGAGGCGCGGGGCCGCCAAAGTTGGTGAACGTCACGCCGTACTTTTCGGCGAACGTGTGCTTGGTCTCCCAGAACAGGTCGCTGTTGATCTCGTGCGGCGAGCCGTGCGACTTGTTATCGTATTTGAGATATTCGCGCCCTTTGCGCGTCTTGAGCCACGTCACGCTGGGCGCGCGGTCGGGGTTCGGTTCCATCGCCATCGAGAGCAAGGCGCGCGTCACCGCGCCCCACTCGCTGCCCTGCTCCGCGCCGAACACGCGCCAGCCGTGCGAGCCGAACCAATCGGCGGGCGTGCCATAGACCGCGCTGCTGACCGGGTGATCGTCAATGCCAAAGTCGTTCCAGTCCACGATATAGTAGAGATTGTCCAGCGCCAGCCCCCAGGCCGAGTTGGCCGTCTCGTGGGTCGCGCCGGGCGTCAGGCCGGCCTCGCCTTCAAAGATGAACACCTTGACGCCATCAGCGCCGGCCCGCTTGAGCGCCAGCGCCGCGCCGGTCGCCGCCGGGCTGCCGTGCCCAGAGGGGCCGGTGTTGAATTTGAGGAACAGCGTCTTGCCCTCCATCTCGGCGTGGCCTGAGAGTCCCCCGCGCCGTCGAAAGTCCAACAAATCCTCCCAGTACAGGACGCGCTCTTTGGCATTGGGGATAGCGTACCGCTCGTCGCCGGTCTGCCGGTGCTTGATACGCAACGCCTCGTTGAGCACCGCCAGCGCGCAATAGACGAGCGGGATGGTGTGCCCGGCCCCCAAAATAAAGCGGTCGCCGAATCGCTTTTCGGGATGGCGAATGTCCCAGCGCATCACGCCGCTGAGCAGCGTGACCAGCAAGGCGTGTACCTTGGAGCGCGATCCACCCGGATGCCCGCTCTGCCGGTAGTTGAGGGTCAGGTCAATCAGTTGGTCAATCAGGTCTTTGGTTTTCTCCCAGTGATCAAAGTGCTGGCTCAGTTCCTCGTAACGCCGCACAAAGCGAGTATGGTTGTCGGTCATGTCATCTCCAATCTCAAAATTCGATAGCGCCCTGCGGGCAGACGCTCACACATAACCCACAGCTCGCGGAGCGACTTGATCTCTTCCGGGTCTCCTTGAATTGCTGGGAAAATGGGTGTGGGCGCGTCACTTTTACCCTCCAATTCGTTGGTGGGGTCAGGACTGGAGTACTCTGGAACAGATATACAGCGGTGACGAGATGGCGCATTTTCTATCGAGGTGAGAAGGGGAGGGAGGCTCAGTAGATCCAAATTTCAGACCTCGGAGGTCTCGGAAGGTGACATTGGCAGCAAAATTGCTTAGATTGCACCCGTTTTTACCGGCAAAGGCGCTCTCGAGAGACCTCCGAGGTCTTGTTGTCGTAACATTTTGGATCTACTGAGGCTGGCTATCACATAACGCGCACCAAGCATGGCGCCAGCGACCTGATCGTGGGGGCGCGGTCACCGCGCCTCTAGCCAACCTCTCCGATCAGCGACCACGGCCCGGCCCAGGTGACGCGCACGTTTACCATCCGCCCACGCCAGTCTCGCTCGTCCTCGAAAAAGACCAGCTTGTCGGTGCGGGTGCGCCCATACCAGCGTCCCTTCCGCCTGTCTTTACCCTCGACCAGCGCCTCGACCGTCTGCCCCAATAACCGTGCATTGATCTCGCCCACGATCTCGGATTGCAGGTCGTCGAGCGCTTTACGGCGACGCTCTTTTTCTGCGAGCGGCACGTCGTCGGGGAAGCGGCGCGCGGCCAACGTCTGCGGGCGGGGGGAGTAACGGGCGATGTGGGCCTTGTCCAGCCGCAGCTCGACCAACAGGTCGTAGGTGTGTTGGAACTGCTCGGCCGTCTCGCCGGGAAAACCGACGATGATATCAGTGGCAATAGATGCGCCGGAGGTGTGGCCTCCTTGATTGTCGCCCAGCCGGTTGCGGATGCGGACGATCAGTTTTCGATAGTCATCAACGGTATAGCCGCGCCGCATGCGGGATAGCACCTCATCGTCGCCGGCCTGCACCGGAACCTCAATGTGCTCGCATACCTTGGGCAGTTCGGCCACCGCGTCCAGCAGGTCATCCGTCATCCAACTGGGGTGGCTGGTGAGAAAGCGGATGCGCTCCAATCCCTCAATCTCGTGAATTTGGCGGAGCAAGTCTGCGAGGCTGCGTGGATTATTATTGTTCCAATCCGACGTTTGCAAGTCTAGGCCATAGCGATCCACGATCTGGCCCAGGAGGGTGATCTGTTTTACGCCTTGCGCGGCCAGGGACTTTGCCTCGGCAACGATCTCCTCCGGGGGGCGGCTGCGCTCGACGCCGCGCCGATAGGGAATGATACAGTAGGAACAGGCGTGGGAGCAACCCAGCACGACCGGGACGTAGGCCAAGACGAGCGCGCCTCGCTCGCGGGCTGGGAGGAGCAGGTCGCCATCCTGCAATCGGTAGCGGCGGGCGACCTCCGCTGCCTCTATTGCCCGGCCCTCGTCGGTCAGGCCCTGCTCGGTCAAGAGTTCCAGCAGCGGCCCCGGTTCCGAGGGGGGCATAAGCACGTCCACCCAGGGGAAGCGGCGCCGCAGCAAGGCCGGGTCTTGTAGAACATCGCCCACCAGACAGCCCATCAACCCGATGACCCTCTCCGGTCGCTGTTCCTTCAGCGGCTTGAGCGAGCCCAGCCGCCCATAGACCTTGTCCTCAGCCGATTGGCGCACGACGCAGGTATTGAGCACGACCACGTCAGCTTGCTCGGGCCGGTCGACGGGCGTATAGCCCAGCCGCTCCAGCGCGGAGGCCAGACGGAGCGAGTCGGCCTCGTTCATTTGACAGCCAATGGTCCAGATATAGTATTTCACCCCGTCATTCCAACCGGTTCCAAGCTCTAACTGATCTCTGTCCCCGCCGTCCAATCGTAGCCGATCTCGGGGTCGTCGTAGGGGATGCGGCCCTCGTCGCTGCTGTCATACTCGCGCGAGACGATGTAAAAGACGTGCGCAGGCCCGTTCAGTACCCGGTAGCCGTGGGCCACGCCGGGCGGGATTTTGAGCACGATCGCCGGCTGTCCCTCGCCCATCAACAATTCCTGTATCTCGCCATAGGTGGGCGAATCGGAACGGGTATCGTAGAGGGCGGCTTTGATCGCGCCCACCGCCACGTACCACCAATCCACCTGTTTCTGATGCACGTGCCACGCCTTGGCAACGCCTTGATAGGACATAGTGTGGCTCCACTGTCCAAAACCCTCGGGAAAGATGGGGTCGCTGCCCCGAACAACTTCGCGGAAAAAGCCGCGCTCGTCGGTGTGGGTGGTCAGTTCTTTTATCTCTACTCCGTGAATCATTACACGCTCCTTATCGCAGGTAAACTGTTTTCATCGGTTCGGGCATGAACAGCAAGACGAATATCACCAGCGACAGCAATCCCCAAGCGACGCGCCGCCAACCGACCCTGGTGGCGTCATCCAGCGGCGGCGGGTGTTGCCGGTTCATCATCATGTTCAAAAAGCTCCACGTCAACCAAAAACCGCCGGCCTGGTTGCCGTTCATCAGCAGCCACCCGCCCCAGGCCACCATTGCCCCAATGACGGCGTAACCTAAAGTCCAGGCCCGGCGGCCCAGGAGCGCGTAGGCGACGTGCCCGCCGTCCAATTGGCCCACCGGGATCAGGTTGATCATTGTGACCAACAACCCAACCCAGCCGGCAAAGGCGACCGAGTGCAGCCAGACGTCTTCCCCCCCGCTGGGGAGAATCTTGCCGAATACCAGGTATTTAAGCCCCAGGTAGAGAATCGAGTTGCCCTCTTGCAAAACGACGTCCACGTCGAGAGGTGGCCTCCCAACGCTAGAGAGCGCCAGCCCCAGAATCAGCAACGGAATGGCGACGATCAGGCCGCCCACTGGGCCGGCGATACCGATATCGAACAGCGCCTTGCGGCTGCGCATCGGCGCTCGCTGCACGATGACTGCGCCCATCGTGCCAATGATGCTGAAAAACGGCGGCATAGGGATAAAGTAGGGCAGACTGACGGGCGAGCCATACCGCCGGGCGACAAAATAGTGGCTCAGTTCGTGGGCCAGTAGAATGCCCAGCAGCGTGGCCGCAAAGGGAATGCCCCAATGCAGATAGGTCAGCGGCATGGTCAGCGCGTCCAGGCTCTCCGGATCCACCTCTATCCCGGCGTCCAGCAGCGCGTTTGCAGCGCCGACGTAGAGCACGCTGAACAGGGTCGCCAAGAACAAGGCCACGTTGACCCACGCGCGACCTGGTTTGCGCTCGTGCATTCCCTTGGTGGCGACGATCTCGTGCCCCCCATCGGGCCGATCGCGGAGCCAGGCGGTATAGCCCACGTCGGCAAAGCGCTGCGAGATTTGCTCAAAGGCGGCCTGCGTGTCGTCGTTCATCTCTCCCCGAAAGACGATCACTGCGTCGGGGGGCTGCACGATTTCGTGTACTTTGATGCGCATCAGGCCTGTGAGCTGCCGGCGCAACTGGCCGACGGCCACCAACTGCGTCGCAGTAGTAGATTCTGGGGATTGCGTCTCTGTTACTTCTTGTTCCATTGATTGCTCCTCCGGGCCAGATTATACCTCAGAAACGTGAAACGCGAAACGCGAGGCGTGCGGCTGTCACACATTGGGGGCAAGCTCCTGAAAAGCTGAGGCAGGCAACTGGCGGGCCAGCCCACGGAAGAGTTGTGCCATTGGGAACTTTTGGATCTCGTAGCCTCAGTAGATCCAAATTCCAGACCTCGGAGGTCTCGGAAGGTGACATTGGCAGCAAAATTGCTTAGATTGCGCCCGTTTTTACCGGCAAAGGCGCTCTCGAGAGACCTCCGAGGTCTTGTTGTCGTAACATTTTGGATCTACTGAGTTTGACAGATTATGCCCCCTGTGGTATGATTGAAAACTGAAGTTTTAGCACTCTACTAGTGAGAGTGCTAAAATGAGCCAAAGAGATGAATGAATTAACACCACGTCAGCAAACAATTTTGGGTCTGGTCGTGCGGGAGTATGTGAAAAACGCCTGCCCGATCAGTTCTCGCGCATTGGTCGAGTATTACAGGCTCCACGTGAGCACAGCCACCGTGCGCAACGAACTATCTCTACTGGAGGAATTAGGCTACCTCTCCCATCCACACACCTCCGCCGGGCGCGTTCCCACGCACAAGGGGTACAATCACTTTGTCGAGCGGTTGCTGGGTGAGGCCGAACTGCCGTTGCAAGAACGGCGCACCATCGCCCACCAGTTCCACCAGGCGCGCCCAGACTTTGAACAATGGATGCCCCTGGCGGCTTCAGTACTGGCCAGCACTACCAGTGGGGCCGCTCTGGTAACAACGCCTCAGGCTACCCAGGCGCACTACAAACACTTGCAACTCATCTCCACCCAAGGGCGGTCGGTGCTGCTCGTCCTCGTCCTGCGCGGGGGGCTGGTCAAGCAACAGATGTTGAACCTGATCGAGCCTCTCAACCAGAAATCGCTCAATGAGGCCAGCGACCGGCTCAACCAGCTTTGTAACGAGCTTACGGCTGTCGAGATTCAGGCGCACGTTCACGAGCTCCCCCCTTTCGAAACCGATGTGGTCAATCTCGTGTTAGACATTATGCAGCGCACCGACACGCACACCGCCGGAACCGTCTACCGTGATGGTTTGAGCGAAGTGCTACAGCAGCCCGAGTTCGCCGAGGTGGACACGGCCCAGGGGCTGATGCGCGTCATGGAAGAACGCAGCTTTCTCGAAGCGGTGTTGACCGACGCCCTCAGCCCAGAGACCGGCAGTGTGCGGGTGCTCATCGGCGGCGAGGGACGTTGGGATGAACTCCAGGCCTGTAGCCTGGTACTGGCGCGCTACGGCGTGACCGACTTTGTGACCGGGGCGCTGGGTATCATAGGCCCTACGCGGATGCTGTACGGCCGCGCCATCTCGACCGTGCGATTCGTCGCCGAGCTGCTCTCTGATCTGGTGTATGATATATATGCGGAATGAACAACGTCCGATGCCCCATGTCCGGCGTCCAACAAATGATACAAGTGCAAGGAGATTAAAGTGACAGAAAAAGAAAAAAAGAAGGATCACACCGAGACCGTGGAAGAAGAGACCGAGACCCCTACAGAAACTAGTGAGGAAACCGAGAAAGAACTGGATGTGGAGGAGCAATTAGAAAAAGCTCAAACCCAGGCAGCCGAGTACCTCGATGGCTGGCAGCGAACTCAGGCCGAGTTCTCCAACTACAAAAAGCGCCAAGAGACAGAACGAGCACAAATGAGAACGCGCGTAAGCGCAGACGTGTTGGGCAAGTTACTGCCCATCGCGGATGACTTTGAGCGCGCAATCTCGACCCTGCCCGTCGAGTTCAGTAGACTGACCTGGTGCGAGGGCATTCTCATGATCAAATACAAGCTGGATGCCATTCTCAAGTCCGAAGGAGTCGAGCCTATCGAAACCGATGGGCAGGCGTTTGACCCCCGCTATCACGAAGCAGTGACTTATGAAGAAGCCGCCGGCTATGAGGAAGGCCACATCATCGGTGAGGTACAAAAAGGATACACACTCGGAGAGCGAGTATTGCGGCCCGCATTGGTGCGGGTAGCCAAAGCGCCTGCTGCTCCACCCGAGGAAAAAGACGAAAATAGTGACACAAGTGAAGATAAGGAGTAATTACAATGAGCAAAATCATAGGTATTGATCTGGGCACGACTAACTCGGTCTGCTCAGTGATGTTGGGCGGCGAACCAACCGTCATCACCAGCGCCGAAGGAGGACGGTTGTTCCCTTCGGTCGTAGCCATCAACCCCAAAACGAACGAGCGAATGATCGGGCAAGTCGCCAAACGCCAGGCCGTCGTCAACCCCGAGAACACCGTATTCTCAATCAAGCGCTTCATGGGCCGCAAGTTCAATGACCCGGAGGTACGAAAAGCGCTGGAACTCGTCCCGTACAAAGTCACGCAGGCCCCAAACGGGGACGTGCGCGTCTTTATGGGCGATAAGGAGTACAGTCCGCCAGAAGTCTCGGCCATGATCCTGCAAAAGATCAAGGCCGACGCCGAACAGTACCTCGGCGAGGAGGTCACCCAGGCGGTCATCACTGTCCCCGCCTACTTTAACGACAGCCAGCGCCAGGCGACCAAAGACGCCGGCCGGATCGCCGGGCTGGAAGTATTGCGCATCATCAACGAGCCGACCGCTTCCTCGCTGGCCTACGGCCTCGATAAAAAGACGGACGAGACTATCGCCGTCTTTGACCTGGGCGGCGGCACTTTCGATATCTCTATCCTCGACGTAGGAGAAGGCGTTTTCGAGGTGCGTTCGACCAACGGGGACACATTCCTAGGAGGCGACGATTGGGACCAGTGCGTCATTGATTGGGTTGCCGACGAGTTCAAACGGGAGCAGGGCATTGACCTGCGCCAAGATCGCCAGGCCCTCCAGCGATTGAAGGAAGCGTGCGAGAAGGCCAAGGTCGAACTGAGCACCATGATGGAGACAGAGATCAACCTGCCCTTTATCACCGCCGATGCCTCAGGCCCCAAGCACCTGCAGATAAAGATCACGCGGGCCAAATTGGAGCAACTGACCGAGGAACTGATCGAGCGCACCATCGCGCCTTGCCAGAAAGCGCTGGCCGATGCCAAACTGAAACCCGCCGACATTGACGAGGTCATCCTGGTAGGCGGCATGACGCGCATGCCGGCCATCAGGGAAAAGGTGGCTGACTTTTTCGGCAAGGAACCCCACAAGGGCGTCAATCCCGACGAGGTGGTGGGACTGGGCGCATCAATTCAAGCCGGCGTGCTGGGCGGCGAGGTCAAAGACGTACTGCTGCTCGACGTGACGCCGCTGACGCTGAGCATCGAGACGTTGGGCCACGTGGCTACTTCGCTCATCGAGCGCAACACCACCATCCCCACCAAAAAGAGTCAGGTCTTTTCCACCGCCGCCGATGGTCAAACACAGGTAGAGATTCACGTAGTGCAGGGGGAGCGCCCCATGGCGTCCGACAACAAAAGCCTGGGCAAGTTCATTCTCGATGGCATCCCGCCCGCACCCCGCGGCATCCCGCAGATCGAAGTCACCTTTGATATTGACGCCAACGGTATCCTCAACGTTTCAGCACAGGACAAGGCCACCGGACGCGAACAATCTATGCAAATCATCCCCTCCAGCGGCCTTTCCGACAACGAGGTCGACCAGATGGTCGAGGAAGCCGAGCAACACCGCGAACAGGATCAGAAGAAAAAGGAAGAAATAGAGACGCGCAACAGCGCCGACAGCACCATCCACGCCGCCGAAAAGTTCCTGAGCGAGCAAGCAGATAAAGTGCCCGCCGACCTGCGTTCTGATGCGGAAGCCAAGATCGAAGCGCTCAAGACAGCGCTAGAAAGCGGCGACACCAACACTATCCGCCAACGCACAGAAGAACTAGGCCAAGCGATACAACAAGTGGGCGCCGCGATGTATGAGGCGGCCGGCCCGTCCACTCCACCGCCGCCAGAGGGCGAACCGCCGGCCGGCGACGAGAAGGAAGAAGAAGACATCATCGAAGGCGAATTCAGCGAGACATAATAGTAAGAAGCAGGATGCAGGATTCTTATCTCCTGCATCCTGCTTCTTGTATCTGCATCCTTAAACAATGAGTGACAAACGCGACTACTACGAGGTGCTGGGAGTCGACCGTTCAGCGCCCCCCGAAGAAATCAAAAAAATCTACCGACAGCTTGCGCGCCAGTACCACCCCGACGTCAGCGACGCGCCCGACGCCGAGACACGCTTCAAAGAGATCAACGAGGCTTACGGAGTGCTCTCCGATGCCGAGAAGAGGGCCGCTTACGACCGCTTCGGCCACGCTGGACTCGGCAACGCAGGGGGATTCGGTGACTTTGGTTTCCGCGATCCTTTCGAGATCTTTGAGGAGGTTTTCGGGCGGGGATTCGGCTTTCGCACGTCCACCCGCCGAGGGCCGCGGCGCGGCGCCGACTTGCGCTACGACCTGCACTTGCCTTTCGAGGAAGCAGTCTTTGGCTGTGAAAAAGAAATAGAGATCACACGCCACGAAATCTGCCCGATGTGCCAGGGAAGCGGAGCCGAACCAGGAACGTCGCCGGTCCGCTGCTCGGAATGCAACGGCGCCGGACAGGTGCGACGGGTGCAACGCTCCATCCTGGGATCCTTCGTCAACGTCACCACCTGCCCTACCTGTCAGGGCGAGGGGGAAACCATCCCTATCTCCTGCTCCCAATGCGGTGGCGAGAAACGCGTCTACACCACCCGCAAACTCTCCGTCAACATTCCGCCCGGCGTGGATCATGGCACCCAGATCCGGCTGGCGGGAGAAGGAGAGATGGGCAAGCGGGGCGGGCCTCCTGGCAACCTCTACGTCGTTCTGGCGGTAGAGCCGCACGACGTCTTCCAACGGCGCGACGACGACATCCTGGTCGAGATGCAGATCAACATAGCCCAAGCGGCGCTGGGAGCAGACATAAAAGTGCCCACCCTGGAGGGCGACGAGGAAATCCCCGTTCCGCCCGGTACCCAAAGCGGCACCGTGCTGCGACTGCGCAACAAAGGAGTGCCCCACCTACGACGGAATGGTAGGGGCAACGAGTTGGTGGTAGTGCGGGTCGCCGTTCCGACCAAATTGACGCACGAACAACAACGTCTCTTCCAAGAGCTAGGCGAAACACTGGAGCCAGAGACTACCTGGCAAGAGAAGCGCAGTTTCCTAGATGACTTGCGGGAAATGTTTGGATTGTAACGATATGGAATGGCTTGAAGTCAGCGTCACAGTGAAGAACGAGACCGCAGAGGCGGTGGCCGAGGTACTCTCGCGCTACGCCTCTCGCGGAGTAGTCATCGAGGCCGGGCCTGACGGTTGGAACACAGGCCCCGTAATTGTCAGAGCCTACTTGCCCGCCGACGACCAACTGCGGGCCAACAAACGGCGCGTCCAGGAATCGCTCTGGCACCTGGGGCAGATACAGCCTATTCCCGCGCCCGCCTTTCGCCCCATCGCCGAGGCGGACTGGGCGGAGGCGTGGAAAAAACAGTTAAAAGTCCTGCACATAGGCCAGCGCACCGTCATCCGACCGTCCTGGCTCGACTATACCTCCGCGCCCGGAGAAATCGTCATCCAGTTGGACCCTGGGATGGCCTTTGGCACCGGCCTGCATCCCACAACGCAGATGTGTCTGGTGGCGTTGGAGGAATTGATACGCCCAGAGGCGCAAGTGCTCGACCTGGGTACCGGATCCGGTATTCTGGCAATTTCAGCGGCCAAATTAGGCGCCGGATGCGTACTCGCGGTGGATAACGACCCCGTAGCGGTCAAGACGGCGCGGGGCAACGTAAAGACCAACAAAGTGTCAGAAACTATAAGCGTGACGAGTGGGTCGCTCGCAGATGCGCCGGAGAGCTACGACCTGGTGGTAGTCAACATCCTGGCAAAAGTTATTGTGGAAATGACACAACAGGGGCTTGCGGAGCGGGTGCAACCTGGGGGAACGCTAATCGCTGCCGGCATCATCGCCGATCAAAAACCAGAAGTGGTCGCAGCGCTGCAACGCAAAGGTCTTACGCTAGTAAAACAACACCAGATGGAGGATTGGGTATGTCTGGTGACAAAGCGGCATCATTTATCTGACTGAAAGCCCTTCTTGTACCGGTACACAATCCGACCGCGCGTCAGGTCGTAAGGGGAAAGCTCCACCCGCACGCGGTCTCCCAACAAGATACGGATATAGTACCTGCGCATTTTGCCAGAGAGATAAGCCAGTATCTCGTGACCGTTATCGAGCTGCACGCGGAACTGAGTAGCCGGCAACGCCTCAACGACAGTGCCCTCCATCTCTATCTTGTCTTCTTTCTTCTTGCCCATCCGGTCTCTCCTTGACCACAGCGATCGAAAATACTCAGCGCTTCAAAGAGTAGTAACCCTTCACCTCTGAAACGGCCTCACTCAGCGTCTGCAACCTCTGCCTCTGGCTCCGCTTCTTCTTCCTCGACCGGCTCGACGATCTCGGCCTCTGACTCTACCGCCGCCACTTCCTCGACCAGTTCGGCGACCTCTACCTCGGCCTCCATCACTGCCTCTTCCTCGACCGGCTCGACGACCTCTACCTCGGCCTCCATCACTGCCTCTTCCTCGACCGGCTCGACGACCTCTACCTCGGCCTCCGCCGCTGCCTCTTCCTCGACCGGCTCGGCGACCTCGGCCTCTGCGACTGCATGGGCAGCTTGTTGTTCTGCCACCCAACGCTCCCACTCGTCCTGCTGCACCTGCTTGGCGCTCAAGCCCAGTCGCCTTCTGCCGCTCTCTATGCGAATAATCTTTAATAACAACGTCTCACCAGGGTGAACGATATCCGAAGGGTTCAGTTCCGGCGTACCGATCATCTCACTAGCGTGAAGCAACCCCTCCACACCCAGGTCCAGCTTGACAAAAGCGCCAAAATCCAACACCCGGGTGACTTGCCCCTCAATCAACTGCCCCACGTGGTAACGTTCAGCTACCAACGTCCAGGGATCGGACTGAAGCCTCTTGAGACTGAGCGCGATCCGTTTCCGTTTCCGGTCTACGTCGAGCACGTAAACATCAACCTCATCGCCGACGCTCAATAGACGGCGCGGGTGGTCTACCCGGCCCCAAGCCAGTTCCGAAACATGAATCAGACCATCGGCCCCACCCAGGTCCACGAAAGCGCCAAAATCAGCGAGACTGGTAACTTTCCCGTGTCGCACCTCACCCTCGGTTAACTCGTCCATAACCCGTTCGCGCTGCCGCTCTTGCCAGACGCGCAACGCTCGCCGCTGAGAAAAAATCAAACGCCGGCGCTGACGATCCACCTCGATGATTTTGAGGCCAATCTTCTGCCCAATCATATCCGCCAACCGCCGGCGGCGGTCATCTTGCGACATACGTCTGGGCAAATCCACGAGATGGGAAGCAGGGACAAAACCACGAATCTTGCCAACCTTGACGATAACGCCGCCACGATTGTAGCTAGATATCTCGCCCTCGTAAAGTTCATCGCCTTCCATCATCTCCTCGGCCTTGACCCAATCTTTAGACAAGAGGGCCTGGTGAACGGACAGGATGGGATACCCATTCTTCCCCACCGGCTGAAGCACGAACACCGATACCTCAGTACCCACCTCGATTGTGGAGCGCGTCTCCTCATCCAGGCGTTCCAGGTCACTCAATGGAACCAGGCCCTCTCGCTTAAGTCCGACGTCCACGATCAACCCACGTCCCTCATTGACTTCAATCACCACGCCTGTGCAGATATCTCCGCGCTTTGGAGCCTGATATTCGTCCAGGAACTCGCCCATGCCCTGACCAGTCTGGCTCTGCTCGCCCACACCCTGGTCGGCCAAATCACGCTCAGATAGATCTTGGTCAGCAAAAACGTTTACGTCCATAAATTCAGATTACTCCTCACGACGCCGTCTCCTTATGCGCAAAAAAACCGACGCCACCTGCACTCGACAAATGTGCGGGTGACGCCGGGTTCGGGAATCAGGCCCAAAGTTACAGATGCTTGAATCAGATCGTCTTATCTTTGCCTACCTCGTAAAAAGGCCAACTTGTCAAAGACGGTTCAGCGTCACGGTCCGCACAAAGGAAACGGTATCTTGGCTAATATGTGGGCATATTCTATCACGGAGTGGAGGATTGTCAAATCCAGCCCTTGTGATTTTACATTCCATCCACAAAAGCAAGCCAAATTGTAGATCGGAGGGAGAGTAGTAACAATGGTCAACGATTTGGTCAAGCGGCAAGTTCGGTTGCTCAACCAACGGGAAGCAAGGCGATTACCGGGAGCCATACTCGCTAATAATGGCACTCTCAATAGACCCACGCAAGCCCTGCGCAGCCTGCCTGCCCGTATCCGTGCCCCACCAGATACTCACTTACCGCCTGGGGCGGAAGCGGCGGATGACCCTGGCCTCGTTGTGCATCACCAACCGGTCGCCCACCTCCAACTCCTCGTATGGTTTTTCCCAGGTCTCGCGGGTGGGACGCGGAAAGATACTGATCTCTGTTCCTACTTTGGCGTGTCGCTGGTCAATATAGGCCTGCCCCACCAGATAGCCCTCCGTGTCCATCGCGCACGATGTCACCTCGCCGACGATGCGCCCGTGGCTCTCGGTGACAACGTCCTCCTGCTTGGGGACGCGCACCCCCTTCTCCTCGATGCGGAAGCGAACAACCGTCATCTTGCGCTTTTGGGCGTGCTCGATATAGGCCCGCCGTCCGACAAAGAAAGGCTTGCGCAGATTGACGTAACCCGCAAAGCCCGCGTCGTCGGGACGCAAGTCCAGCGGGCCTGCCAGTTCGTGCCCGTAAAGCGGCAACCCGGCCTCGATACGCAGACTGTCGCGCGCGCCCAGCCCGACGGGCCGAAGTCCAAAAGAAGCACCGACATCTATCAACTGCTCCCACAGCGCGACCGCCGCGTCGGGATGAACAAAAAGCTCGAACGCCAAACGCTCACCGGTATAGCCGGTGCGGGCGATGATCAGGTCAAAAGCGCCCCCTGTGGCCTGAGCGGACGGAATGCGGATTTGCATCACGCCGGTGCGTCTCAGCGCCAGTATCCGCGCCCGCGTCTCGGCCACGGCGGCGGAGGGTGGAACAGCGTCAAGGAGGGCCAGGAGAATGTCACGGGAGCGAGGGCCTTGAAGAGCCAGGTCGGCCAGATGGTCGTGCAGATTCCGCAGGTCGGCCTGGAAGCCAGCCCGCGCCCAGGGCCGTTGGTCATCTATCCGCACCGCGCGGTCGTTCACCGCTTGCAGCCAGGCCCAATCTTTGGCCTCGTTGGCAGAGTTGACGACCATCAAGTAACGGGAAAAATCAAGCATATAGACCATCACATCATCTATGACCCGACCGTCGGGGGCCAAAAGGTAAGCGTACTGCGATTCCCCAGGCCGGAGCATCTTGACTCCGTTGGTTGTAACCAGATTGAGAAAGTAGGCGGCGTGTGGGCCGCTTACATCCAGCACTCCCATGTGGGAAACGTCAAAGAGGCCGGCCGCTCCCCGCACGGCGCGGTGCTCGTCGCTGATGGAGGTGTACCACAGCGGCATCTCCCACCCGGCAAAGGGGGCCATCTTGGCCCCGCGCTCCACGTGCCAGTCGTAGAGAGGAGTACGGCGCAGCGGACGTTCCTCCGGCTCCCGCCACTCGAAAGGCGGCAGCGCATCCCCGGCAGGGTCGGCGTAGCCGGGCGCGGAGAGACCGATAAAATAAGGCTTGTGGGAGACCGGGGGCGTGAACTCTTGAGAATCCGGCAATTCCGCCAATCCGCGTTCTTCCACCTCGCGCACGACGACCGGCCCCGGCAGCTTGGCCCACAGGTCGGCGTCGTCAAAGCGCACGTACCCATCGGAGAGATGACGCAGCCAGGCGGCAACCCGCGCGGCCCTATCAACCGGCACGGCCAACCGGTAGCGCTCGTAGCCAGAGTCGGGACGCTGGAGCAGGGCAAAAGCCATCACCTCACCATCCCGCTCTAGCAGCGTTATCGCCCGCCATTCCCCCTGCGCCAGGTCGCCAATATCGCGCGGCGTGATCTGTTCGATAAAGGCGGCCGACCTGCTCCCCTGAACCTCGATCAATCTGTACCACTCTTCCGTCTCGCGCACCTCTGACAGCAGGCAGTGATGGGGATAGCCGCTGCACGGAACCTCGAAATCAATCCCCGCCTGCTCGGCCAGGCGGGCTACTTGGGCGCGCAGTTCCTCTAACACGTCAAAATCTATCTTGCCCCGGTAGACCGGGCCGCGCACGCCGGTGTAGATGACCGGTTCGGTGCTCTCCATCGCGCGGGCGATAATGTCGGCGATCTGCTCCATCTCTGGCTCTCGCAGGCCGCGCTGCGTGATCCAGGGCGTGCCCAGCCGGATGCCGCTGGGATAGGCGGCGGATTCATCGCCGGGGATGGTGTTCTTGTTGGCCACAATGCCCACCATATCGAGAATCGCCGCCGTGATATCGCCCATCAGTGGGACGCCATCCGCCCCTCGAACTGTCTTGCAATCGAGCAGAAGCAGGTGAGTGTCGGTGCCGCCGCAGGGGACGCGCAGGCCGCGCGCAGTGAGTGCGCGGGCCAGGGCCACGGCGTTAGCCACCGTCTGATGCTGGAGATCGTGGAACTGTTTCGTCTGCGCAAGGCGAAAAGCGACGGCCATCGCCGCGAACTTGTTGACGTGCGGCCCGCCCTGAAGCCCGGGGAAAACGGCATGGTCAATCTTTCGCGCCAGGACGGGATCGGTGGCGAGGATGCAGGCGCCTCGCGGGCCGCAGAGCGTCTTGTGAGTGGTAAAGGTGATGGCGTCGGCATAGCCCAGCGGCGTGGGAAACGCACCCGCGATGACCATGCCGGCCACGTGAGCGATATCGGCCAGGAGATAGGCCCCCACCCGGTCGGCGATCTGGCGGAATTTGGCCCAGTTGGGCAGACGCGGGTAGGAGGTGTAACCGGCGATGATCAGCTTGGGCCGGCGCTCTAGCGCCAACTCTTCGATTTCGTCATAGTCCAACAACTCTGTCTGCGGGTTGACGTGGTAAGAGACGACGTCATAGAGCCGGCCCGACAGGTTGACCGGGCTGCCGTGTGTCAGATGGCCGCCGTGATGCAGCGCCATACCCATGATCGTGTCGCCCGGTTTCAGCAGCGCCTGTTGAACGGCGACGTTGGCCGGCGCGCCAGAGAGGGGCTGGACGTTGACGTAAATCTGGTCGGCGGTGATGGCAGCGGTGGCAAAAGCCTCCGCGCAACGACGGCGAGCCAGAGTCTCGATCACATCGGCGTACTCTACGCCCCGATAGTAACGCCGGTCGCCGCGACGACGATAATAAGCCAGGTGATGTTCATAGTCCAGAATCTCATCCTCGGTCAACCAATGGGTCTCTGGGTCGGGGTAGCCCTCGGCATAGATATTCATCAGCGCGGAGCCAAGCGCCTCCCTCACAGCCCAGGGAGAGCTGCTCTCCGAGGGAATCATGATCA
>DUEK01000178.1 GCA_011192155.1 Thermoflexia bacterium | reverse complement strand
GAAGCGAGCATTGGGGTTCTTTAGTTCGTTGCCGCAGAAACGACAGAATTGGGGCATAGATACTTGCTCCATATTTGAGTTTTTGGCCGGCGTGCATAATAGGCGGGCCAAGCAGAACAGGATGCTATCCTGCCTTACTCCGCCCTGTGAGCATTATTGTCTCACTTGATGCGTTGTTTGTCAAATGGTTCGTGCTGGCGTGTCACTTTGGCAGCAGCGCCAACTGCTCTTCATCCGAATTGTCTTTCTGCCCTTGGCCGATCATCTCCATCAACCGCGCCTCGTCAATGATCGGCGTTTCGAGTTGCCGCGCCTTGCGATACTTGCTGCCGCCGGGCGATTCCCCCGCTAACAAATAGTCCGTCTTGCCGCTGACGCTGCCGACAACCTTGCCGCCGTGCTGCTTGATCGTTTCCGCCACCTCTTTGCGGGGACGGGAGAGCGTGCCGGTGATGACAAAGGTCAGGCCATCCAGCAGGCTCTCTGTTGGCGCGGTCGCTATTTCTTGCTCCAGCTTTACCCCCGCTTGCCGCAATTTCTCAATAAACTCGCGGTGGCGCGGGCGGGCGAACCACTCCACGACCGCCCTGGCGGTGTGCGGCCCCATGCCCTCGATGGCCTCCAACTTCTCCTGATCGGCCTGCGCCAGCGTGTCCAGCGAAGCATAGTGCTGCGTTAGCAATTGGGCGATGGCGCCGCCTACGCCCCGGATGCCCAGCGCGGCGAGCGTGCGCGCCAACGGTCGCTCCTGGGTGGCTCTGATGGCTGCCAGCAGGTTATCCACGCTCTTTTCGGCGAAACCCTCCAACTCTAGCAGGTCCTCTCGCTTGAGGTAATACAGGTCGGCTCCATCTTGCACTAGTCCGCGTTCTACCAGCAGGCGCGCCGTCCGCTCGCCTAGCCCTTCGATGTCCATCACGGCGGCAAAGTAACTCACCCGCCGCGCGCGCTGCTCCGGGCAGGCGACGTTGACGCAATAGACCGCCACTTCCTCCTCCGGCGAGATCACCGGTTCGCCGCACGAGGGGCAGACCTGGGGCAACTTGTAGACTTTCTCCTCACCAGTGCGTTTCTCCCGCACCGGCCCGACGACGTAGGGAATCACGTCGCCCGCCCGTCGGACGGTGACGGTATCCCCGATGCGGATGTCCTTGCGCTCCAAGTCCTCAAAATTGTGCAGCGTGGCCTTTTGGATAGTGACGCCGCCCAACTGCACCGGCTCCAGCATGGCAAAGGGAGTCAGCGCGCCGGTGCGCCCCACGTTGACGCCGATTTCCAGCAACCGGGTCGTTGCTTCGCGGCCGGGGAATTTGAACGCCACCCCGCCGCGCGGCGCTCGCCCCACCATGCCCATCGCTGCCCGCGTCGTCAGGTTATCCACTTTGATTACCAGGCCGTCCACTTCATAGGGGACGGTGTCACGCTTTTCGATCCACTCTTCGCAGTAGGCGATCACCTCGTCCAGCGACTCGAAGCGGGCGCCGTGCTCTGAGACGGGGAAGCCCAACTTGCGCAAGTAGTTCAGCGTCTCCCACTGGGTGGCTGGCACGGGGCCGTCGGCCTCGATGATGGCATAGCAGAGCAGGGTGATGGGGCGGGTGGCGGTGACGCGCGGGTCGAGTTGGCGCAGCGTGCCAGCCGCCGCGTTGCGCGGATTGGCAAAGACCTTCTTTTCCGCTTCGGTCTGGCGGCGATTCAGTTTCTCGAAATCCTCGATCAGCATGATCGCCTCGCCGCGCACGACCAGGCGAGAGGGGATTGTTACCTCAGACCCTTTGGGTCTTCCGAAACCCGAAGGGTCTCCTCCTCCGATGGGAACGCGCAGCGGCAGAGTGCGGATCGTGCGCAGGTTGGTCGTCACGTCCTCGCCCACGTAGCCGTTCCCGCGCGTCGCGCCCAGGATGAAGAGGCCGTCCTCGTAGTGCAGCACGACGGTCAGGCCATCCAGCTTTGGCTCGACCACCCAGGCGGGTGAGGGGGCGTCCTCGGGCGCGAATTTGCTCACTCGCTCCCACCAGGCGCGGATCTCGTCGCCGCTGGTGGCCTTATCCAGGCTGAGGATGGGGGCGGGGTGTTCCACTTTGACGAATCCCTCGGCCGGTTGTGCGCCCACCCGCTGCGTGGGCGAATCTGGCGTGACTGTTTCCGGGCGTTCCGCTTCCAGCGCGCGCAGTTCGTCCAGCAGCGCGTCGTACTCGGCGTCGCTGACGGTGGGGTCGTTCAGTGTGTAGTAGCGATAATTGTGGTAGTTGATCTCGTCCCGCAGTTGCGCGATACGCTCTGCAATCTCGTTTTGAGCCATTGACTTTACTCCTGATCGAATTCTACTTGTAAACGACCAGCCCAAATGCCCCCGGCCGCCGCGCCACCCGCGAGAACCCCGCCTCCCGCAATCGGCGTATAGCGCCCCTGGCAACGGTGCGGCCCGACTTGCTCTCCAAATCGCCGATATAGTGGAATAATCGCCCGCCGCGCTGCAAGACGCGGAATAGCTGGTGGTAGAACGCGCTAGAGTAGAGATCACCCCCGAGAGCAAAAGCCGGCGGATCGTGGATGATGCGGGCGAACGTCTCTTCCTCGAATGTTTCAATCTCATCGAAAGAATCCCCCACGATCTGGGTGATGTTGGGATTCTCAAAGAGCGCGCGCGACCAGGGGTTGAGCCGCGCCACCTCCAGCGCGGCCGGCTCGATCTCGATGGTGGTGACTTGCTCGGCGGTCCTGGCGGCTTCGATGGTGGTGTATCCCAGGCCGGTCGCCGTATCCAGCACGCGCCCCACGATGGGCGTGATGGTCTCGATCTTTCGCAAGGTGTCGCGGTGGGGGTCAATGCCCTTGATGCGGTGCATTGCGACGCCAGAGAGCAGCATCGTCGGCGCGCCTGTGGTCGGCATCAGGCTGTAAAGCCGGTTCGCCGCCTTGGAGAAGGACTGAATTTTGCGCGGCCTGTTGTTCTCGATTACAAAGCAACCTCTCTTGGACTTGGCAATTTTCCCCAATTGTTTCCAGGTCAGAGCTTGGCCGTCTGGCAGGCGGATTCCGTTTGACTCTATCGCTGCCTCGGCGGTGGTCAGCCCCAAATCGAGAGAAACCGTCGCCCAAGCCTCCCCCGCCCGGTGAGCCTCCAACACACTCTCAGCCTGAATGCGCGAGAGGACAATTTGTTCATTGGTCATTGTCTACGGATGCTCCATCGGTTCTAAAAAGTTCCCTACTGCCCACCATTCTCGCTGTTCGTTATCAGAATCGCGTACTTTCCACCACTCGGCTCCGGCGGACATTGTTGGCCCGTCCACGATGATGAATATCTCCCCTTCGAGCGCGACGTCTACGCGGGTATAGCTCTCGCCGGGGCCATTGCGAAGGCTGAGGCCGTATCCACCGGTGCCGGCCACTTGCACGTACCGTCCGATGGCAATGTCGGGCGAGGTGGTGGGGGTGGGTTCATCCGTCGCGGTGGGCGGAGGGGTTGGGGTGGGAGCGGTAGTGGGCGTCCAGATAATGGGGGTGGGAGTGGGGCCGCCCGTGGGCATTTGTCCGCGCAGCAGGTATAGCGACCACAGGCCGCATAGAGCCAGCATCAGCAGCAGCGCGACTCCGCCCAGAATCCAGGTAAAAGTGGGAACCGCCGCCCCCTCACCTCCTGTCTCAACGCGGGGAGTGGGAACCGTCTCATCCATCCAACCATCGCTACGCATTGCGCTTCCTTTCAAACTTGCAACTTGCTCACACAAACATCAGCGCGCCCATCACGATCAGTAAGGCGTAGATGACGCGATTGAACTGGCCGCCGGACATGACTTTGTTGAGTTTGCCCCCGACAAAGATCGCCACCAGGATGACGGGTAGGGAGTAGGCATATAGCCGCAACACTGTGGGAGTCCACAGCCCCGCCAGCCCGTGGCCTATCAAGATCATCAACCCCGTAGGCAAAAAGTAACATTGCATCGTCGCCCGAAAGCTCTCCGGGGGCCACTTGCGCAGCGCGCCATAGATGACGACTGCCGGGCCGTTGGTGTTGTACGCCCCACCCAGGACTCCGGCCACCCAGCCGAACACGTAGGCCAGTTTCTCGCTTCGCAGGGGTGGGAGGTTGGGTTTGATGAGATTATACAGGCCAAACCCGATCAGCACCACGCCCAGGATGGCTTTGACGGTGGATTCCGGCGCGGTTTTGAGAAGCAGCAAGCCGAATGGGATGCCTATCAGGGAGGAAAGGATCAAGCGCCAAGCAGCTTTTATATCCACGTTGCGCCATTGTTTCAAGAGGATTGTTATGGCGATGGTGGTGGCGCCAAAAGCGACCAGCGGTGTGGCCGTCTGCATACTGACCACCAGCGCCAGCAGCGGCATTGCGATCAGGGCGTCTCCGAAACCCAGGGCAGAGCGGGTGAATGTTGCCAGGAATATGATGGATAGGATGGGGAGGATTGACGTAAAGTTCATAGACTCCTTTTTATGGGCAGACTTTTAACACCACACCGTCCACGTACAACATCGCTGTGTCGTCCTCCCCGTCGTTGCGCGTGCCGACGTAGAGGGTCACTGTCTGGCCCAGGTAATCGCTCAAGTCGTACACGCGCTTCTGCCAGGGTGGTGCGCCGCCGAGCCAGTATTCTAGATCGTGGCGCTGGCCGCCCCCGTCGTACAGGATAATGTAATGTGTGTCGCTCGCGTCGCTGCCGGTGGGGTAGAGCCACAATTGCAGGGTGGCGGTGATGCCCTCCGTCAGCGCCATCGTCTGGGCTACCGAGGAGTAGGAGACCTGCCCCGGCCACAGGGTGCCCACCCGCGCGCTCCGTGTGCCGGAGTAGACGTGAGTGGTGGTGTAGGTGGCGTGGTTGAGCAGCCAGCCCTCGTCGCTCTCAAAGCCGCCGTTGAGGATGACATCAACGCAAGGGCCGCCTCCGCCTCCCTCGGGGCTAAAGTTGCGCGCCGTCAGCGGCAGGTAGACCTGGTGCTGTACTACGGCAAAGGTATCTGTGACCCATTCCGAGTAGTTGCCGGCCTCGTCAAAGACACGCACGCCCCAGGCGTGCGTCCCCTCGGCGACGTATCCGGTCGTGTACACCGCCTGGGTCGTCGTGTAAAGTTGCCCGTCCAGTTCCAGTACGTATGCCAGAGGCGAACCGCTGTCCGCCGGCACCGCTTCCCACATCAGGCTCACGCTCGTCACGGCGGGGAAGGTGATGCCGCTCGTTGGTGTGATGAGAGTGGTCGCGGTGGGCGGAAGCGTATCGTAGGTAAAGACCACCTCAGCCGGGGAGGTATCGGAGATAGAGTCGGTCGTCCAGGCGCGGGCGCGCAGGTAATAGTCGCCGTCGCCGCTCAGAGCTGGGAGCGTGTAGGTCCACACGGCGCCGCCGCTGGCCGTGAGCCATGTCGTTGGCGTCACCCAGGCGCTATCCGCCCAATACTCGCCGTTGGGATGTTGTATCTGCACCTCCACCCGCTCTATGTCGGTTCCGGTCACCCTGGCGCTTCCGGCAAAGGGTGGGGGGGTGTTGTGCGCGCTGAGATGGGCCGGGGAGCCGATCTTTGTGCTCAAGGATTGCGGCAGGCAAGGAGACAAGAAACTCATCACCCGCGCCATCACGTCGACTCGCTGCTCCGGGCGGATGGTCTCAAAGGGAAAGCCAAAGTAGACCAGGCGCGGGCAGGCGGCCATTTCGCTCTGGTACTGGATCGCCGCCACGCCCCCCTGCCCGCCGCTGTAGGTCAGCGTCGCGCTAGAGCCGTTGGTGGGCGCTATTTGATCCGGGTAATCGGCGTCATATAGAGCGTCAAAGCTAAAGGCAGGCAACCCATCGAGAATCGAGCCGGAGACAGGAGCGACCTCGTAGGTTCCCGCGTCGTCGTCTGCGTATTCGGCCCGCAAGGTGGTGGTGTAAAAGGCGCGGTCGTAGCTGCTCCCCAGGTGGTACAAATCCCAGCCGATCTCCGCCCCGCTGATAAAGAGCGCGCCGCCGCCTTCGAGATAGCTGCTCAGCAACGATTGCTCGGTCCCGTTCAGCGTTTCGTCCTGGTTGGACTCTTCTCCCAAGATCCAATCTACCACCCCGTAATCGTCCAGGTTGATTATTCCCTCCTGAACGGCCTCGTTGCTGCTGCTATCAAAGGGATAGGTGATGGTCTCGCCGTGTTGGATGGCATAGTCGTACCGGTTCATCCGGTCGAGCAGCATGCGCAGGTTGTTTCCCTCGACCGGATCGTTTTCAGGGATCAGCATGGTGCTGTTGAGCCGGTCAAAGCCGTTGACCAGGAGCAGGCCGGTGCCATCTTCCACGTGGGCGGCCAGCGTTTCGGTGGAGAAGGATTCGCCGCCCTCGTTGGTAGCGCTGACGCGGACAAAGAGGAGCTGCCCTTCCACCAGGTTGGTGATGGTGTAGGCAGTGGTTCCGGTCACAGAGACGCCGTTCGACCAGCCCAGGCCGTTGGTGGAAGTGTAGACGCGATAGCCAGTGGCCGCGTCGCCGACCAGACCGACGGTGTCGGTGGGGGAGGGTTGCCAGGAGACGCGCACCTGGCCCCCGCCAGCGTTCTGCACCACCAGGTGGGTGGGAGGCTCGGGCAGAAGCGTCAGGCTCACGCCATCCCGCTCCTCAAAGTATTTGACAATGCCCTGGTAGACGGCCCGCGCCGCGAGCATTTGGAAAGCCGGTTCCTTGAGCGCGTCCGCGTCGTCGGGGTTATCGTGGAAAGCGATCTCGGTCAGCGCGCCCGGTATGCGGGCGGATTCGTTCTCGTCCCACAGCATGCGCAGTTCCCCCAGGTTCCTCGTCTTCTCCCCCCGGTCGGTCCAAAAAGGATCCCATCCGGCGCGAATGTCGTGCACCACCTCGGTGTGGATGGTGTGGCACAGCGTCAGGCTGCCTTGTGTGCGGGGTAGCGACTCGCCGCTGTGGGCGTATGTCTCGGTGCCCCGGGCGGCGCCGTTGTAGCCGTTGGTGTGCCAGGAGACGTAGACGGCGTCGTCGCCGGTGCCGGCG
>DUEK01000177.1 GCA_011192155.1 Thermoflexia bacterium | reverse complement strand
TGGTGATGACCTCTGGCAACCTCTCGGAGGAGCCTATCGCCACCGGTAACGACGAGGCGCTGGCGCGATTGAGCGGCCTGGCGGACGGCTTTCTCCTGCACGATAGGGACATCCACGCCCGCTGCGATGACAGCGTCACGCGAATCTTTGCCGGGGCGGAACTGCCAGCGCGTCGCTCGCGGGGGTACGCTCCCTATCCGGTTCATCTCCCCTTCCCCGCGCGGCAGGTGCTGGCGGTGGGCGGAGAGCTAAAGAACACCTTTTGCCTCACCCGCGAAAGGTACGCTTTCCTCAGCCAGCACATCGGCGATATGGAGAATTACGAGACGTTGCGTTCCTTCGAGCGGATGGTGGAGCAACTGCAACGCACCTTCCGCATCAAGCCGGAAATCATCGCCCACGATATGCACCCCGGCTACCTCACGACGCGATACGCCAGAGAGCAAGTTGCAAGTGGCAAGCGGCAAGTGGCAGTTCAGCACCATCACGCTCACATTGCCTCCTGTATGGCCGAGAACGGGCTGACCGGTGAGCGGCCCGTCATCGGCGTGGCTTTCGACGGTACCGGCTATGGCGTCGACGGGGCGATCTGGGGCGGCGAGTTCCTGATCGCTGACTATGCTTCCTTCCGGCGCGCGGCTCATCTCAAGTACGTGCCCCTGCCCGGCGGCGACGCGGCCATCCGCAGGCCCTACCGCATCGCGCTGGCCCTCCTGTGGGCGGCGGGCGTGGAGTGGGAGGAGGACTTGTCCCCAGTGGCGGCCGCTTCTTCTATCGAACGGGCGGTGCTGGCCCGCCAGTTGGAGCGCGAATTGAACACCGTCCCTACGTCCAGCGTGGGCCGTCTCTTTGACGCCGTCTCTGCTCTGGCCGGCGTGCGGCAAGAGGTCAACTATGAGGCTCAGGCGGCTATCGAACTTGAAAACCTGGTTCTGCCCGACGAAACCGGCGCATACCCGTTCGAACTTGCTTCTTACGCATTACGCATTGACCCCGCCCCCTGTATCCGCGCCGTCGTCGCCGACGCGCGGGCGGGGACGCCGGCGGGCGTGATCGCGGCGCGCTTCCACAACGGACTGGCGCGCATGATGCGCGACGTCTGCCTGCGGCTGCGGGAGGAGAGCGGGTTGGACGAGGTAGCTCTCTCCGGCGGCGTCTTTCAGAACGTGGCGCTGCTGGGAAAGAGTGTATCGCTCTTGCGGGAGGCCGGATTCACCGTTTACACCCATCACCTGACGCCGCCCAACGACGGAGGAATCTCGCTGGGGCAGGCGGTGGTGGCGAGCGCGAGGGAATAAAGATGCGTAGATTGCTCTTACTGGCATTGATGGGCGCGCTGCTGGCGGCGACGTTGTTGCCGCCGGTCCCCGCGCGCGCGGCGGAACTCGACCAGAGCGGCGTGACCCACGTCGTGGGGTGGGGCGAGACGCTGTTCAGCATCGCCCGGCGGTACGGCGTCTCTGTGGACGGTATCTGCGTGGCCAACGGCATCACCGACCCCACCCGCATCTATGCCGGGCAGCGGTTGACGATTCCCACTTCTAACAGTGTGACCGGTGCGTCGCCCGTGCCCGCGGGAGCCACGCACGTCGTCCAGGCGGGCGAGAACTTGTTCCGCATCGCGCTGCGCTACGGGACCACGGTGCAGGCGCTGGCCGCGCTGAACTCTATCTACAACCCCGGTCACGTCGTAGCCGGGCAGCGATTGGTCATCCCCGGCAGCGCGACGACTCCCTCGCTGGCCTACCAGCCCCAACACGCCTCTACCACTCACACCGTGCAGCGGGGCGAGACGCTCTCGGTCATTGCCCAGCGGTACGGCGTCGCGCTGTGGACGTTGGCGCAGATCAACAACATCGCTAACCCTGCGTTGATTTTGCCCGGCCAGGTGATCATAGTCCCCAAGTCCGGTAGCCTGGCGCCGACCGCTGCGCCCACCGGCGGCGGCAAGCGCATCCTGATTGATCTTTCTGAGCAACATCTTTACGCTTATCAGGGAAACGCGCTGGTCTACTCCTTCGTCGCCTCGACCGGCAAGCCTGGCGCGGGCACGAGCGCGGGCACATTCCGCGTGCTGGATAAAATCCCCAATGCCTACGCCTCCACCTGGGGTCTGCAAATGCCGCATTGGCTGGGCATCTACTGGGCGGGCGGGCTGGAGAACGGCATCCACGCGCTGCCCATCTCGGCTAACGGTCAGCGGTTGTGGGCCGGATACCTGGGCACGCCGGTCTCTTTTGGCTGCATCATCCTGGGTGTGGAGCAGGCCCGCTTGCTCTATCAATGGGCCGAGGTCGGGACGCCGGTGGTTATACAGCACTGAAACCTTGAGGGCCTTGTGCGGTGCTGGATTTATGGTACACTGCAACGGTTTGAGATTGTCCAGGAAATATCAGGGGGATAAAGTAAATGAATGACAAGGCGATTCAAGCGCAGGACTTGCACAAAAACTTTGGCGACATCCGCGCCGTGCAAGGTGTCAGCTTTGACGTGTGCGCGGGCGAGATATTCAGCCTGCTAGGCCCAAACGGCGCGGGCAAGAGCACGATTATCTCGATGCTCTCCTGCCTGCTAGAGCCGGTTCAGGGGGACGCGCGGGTGATGGGCCATTCCATCAAGAGTGAGCAGATGGCGGTCAAGGCGGCCATTGGCGTCGTGCCGCAAGAGATCGCGCTCTACGAGGACCTCTCGGCCCGCGAGAACCTCAACTTTTGGGGCAAGATGTACGGCCTGCGCGGGGCCGCGCTCAAGCAGCGGGTGGACGAGGTGATTGAGGTCATCGGCCTGACTGAGCGGCAAAAGGGGCGCGTCTCCAAATTCTCCGGCGGTATGAAGCGGCGGCTCAATATCGGCATCGCGCTGCTGCACCGCCCGCGGGTGCTCATCCTGGATGAGCCGACGGTGGGCATTGACCCCCAGACCCGGCGCAACATCCTGGACAGCATCAAGGAACTCAACCAGCGGGGGATGGCCGTGCTCTACACCACCCACTACATGGAGGAGGCGCAGGAGCTTTCCGACCACATCGCCATTATGGACCACGGCAAGATAATCGCCAGCGGCACGCACGACGAACTGGTCGAGCTTGTGGGCGAGTTGGATCGGATTGACCTGGTCATCAACACCGAGTCCGAGCGAGTGATGGCCCAGTGGCAGGCGGCGAAGGGAGTGCATCAGATCACGGCCGAGAACGGAAAGATCACACTGCTGGTGGACGATAGCAACGTCGTTCTGCCGCGCCTGTTCGAGTCGGCCAGCCGAGAAGGTGCGCGCATCACATCGGTCGAGATCCAGGAGCCAAACCTGGAGGCGGTCTTCTTGCACCTCACCGGCCGCGCGCTGCGCGACTGATCATTTGACGTTTCACGAGCTTGGGAGATGATGATGAAAGTATTCGACATCGCGCTCAAAGACCTGCTTCGCGCCTTACGCAACACGTTTTTCCTGGCGTTCGGGCTTGTTTTCCCGCTGCTCATGGCCGGGATTTTCCACTTTGCCTTTGGTGGGTTGGGCGATGATGGCGGCGTGCCTCAAGTGCGAATCCAGTTCGCGAGCCTGGACGAGACTGGCCCAGAGTACGGGCACTTTTCGGCCGGGGAGATGCTGTTTCAGCTCCTCGACTCGGAAGAATTGGCTGATCTGTTGCAGGTGACGCCGTCGCTGGACATAGAGAGCGCGCGCGCCGCCGTTGATAACCAGGAGGCGGATGTGGCCGTGATCGTTCCGGCCGGTTTCACCGCCGCCGTGTTCGACCCCGACGGACGCGCCTCTATCGAGTTGTACCAGGATCCGACCCTGATGCTGGGGCCGGCCATCGTCGGGGATATCGTCAGTTCGTTCGTGGACACGTTCGCCGGATCCAAAATCACGGCTGGCCTCGCCTACGACCTGATCGCTGAACAGGGGGCCGCGGCGACGGAAGAGACGCTGCAAGACGTCTCGTCGCGCTACGCTCACTGGGCGATTGAGCTGAAAAAGGAAGCTGGCGCGAACTCTTTGATTGAATTTCGCTCCCCGTCGGGCGACGACAAGCCGGCCGGCGGCGCAGTCTCAATGGTCGCCCTGGTCATGGCGGGGATGATGGTCTTTTACGTCTTCTTTACCGGCGCGGCGTCGGCCCAATCTATCCTTCAGGAGGAGGAAGATGGCACGCTATCCCGGCTCTTTACCACGCCTACCCCGCAGTCAACGATCCTGGGGGGCAAGTTCATCTCGATCTTTGTCCTGCTCGTTTTCCAAGTGGTGGTGTTGCTGGCAGTCTCCTCTCTCTTTTTCGAGATCGACTGGGGCGATCCCTTGCCCGTGGCGCTGGCGACGCTGGGTCTGGTCGTCGTGGCGGCCAGCTTTGGCATCTTTATCACCTCCCTGCTCAAGGATACCAGGCAGACCGGCATCGTCTACGGCGGCGTGATGACGGTGGCCGGTATGATCGGTATGAGCAGCGTGTTCACCGGCGGCGCGTCCGGCCCGATGGATACCGTCTCCCTCATCGTGCCCCAGGGATGGGGCGTGCTTGCCTGGCGGCTGCTCCTGGAAGGCGGTGGCTTGAGCGACGTGCTTTTCCCCGTCGCCGTGACGCTGGCTTTGGGTGTTGGATTCTTTGTGATTGGCGTGCTAAAGTTCAAGAAACGGTTTGCTTAACGAGGAATAAATGATATGCGCATACTTGATTTAGCCCTCAAAGACCTGACTCAACTCATCCGCGATTGGAAGGCGGCCTTCTTTCTGGTCGTAATGCCCATTCTCTTTACCCTGCTCTTTGGCTTTGTCTTTAGCGGATCGGGCGGCGGGGACGATCCCCGCTTGCCGGTGGGAATTCTCGACCACGACGGCGGCAACGCCCTCGGCCTCTACTTGATCGAGTTACTGGATGCGTCGGACTCGGTGCGCCCGGTCATATTGAGCGGGGAAATTGCCGCCGTGGAGCAAAAAGTGGGCGACGATGATCTGATCGCGGCGGTCATTGTCCCCGCCGGCTACAGCGAGCAGGTACTCGCCGGCGGCCAAGTTCCCCTGACGGTCATCGTTGACCAATCGTCGCCGGGCGGGATGTCTGCTCAACAGGGCATTCAGACAGCCGTGACACGCCTCCTGGGAGCGGTAAAGTCCGCCCGCCTCGGCGCCTGGGTCTCTACGCAGTCTGACGAGGTCCAACTGACCTTCCTGGTGGAAGCGGTAGACCGCGCCGTCGAGGCCTGGAAGCAACCGCCGCTAACAGTGACCGTGGCGCAATCGGGGAGCATCGCCGCCAATGACGCGGAAGCGGTGTACGGAACGAACAACTATGCTCATTCCTCGTCGGGGATGATGATCCAGTTTGCCATGGCTGGCCTGATGGGCGCAGGGGAGATTTTGGTGCTGGAGCGCAAGTCCAGAGCGTTGCAGCGTTTGTTGACGACCGCCATCTCCCGCGCCGGTATCATCCTGGGCCATTTCCTGGCAATGTTTGTGATGATCTTTTTGCAACTCGCGCTGCTGGTCGGTTTTGGACAGGTCGCGCTTGGCGTGGACTATATGCGAGAGCCGCTGGCCTTGCTGCTGCTGATGGTGACGCTGGCGTTGTGGGCGGCCAGCCTGGGCTTGCTCATCAGCGTCATCGCCAAGACGGAGGAACAGGTTATCATATTCTCTTTGATTCCCATGCTCCTCCTCTCGGCTCTGAGCGGCGCCTGGATACCGCTAGAGTTCACCGGCGAGACGTTCCAGGCCATTGGACATTTCACGCCGCTCGCCTGGGCGATGGATGGTTTCGAGAACATTATCATTCGCGGCCTGGGCCTGGAATCGGTGCTGCTGCCGGCCGGTATCTTGCTGGCTTACGGCGCGCTGTTCTTTGCGCTGGCAGTGTGGCGCTTTAGGTTCGAGTGACGATGACTGTTGCAGAACTGGTAAGTCAGTTTCGCGATCCCGAGGCCGCTCGCGCTGTAGCCCAAGCCATCCGCGCTCGCTCCACCCGTCCCGCCCGGCTGATGGAGTTCTGTGGCGGGCACACCCACGCCATCCTGCGCTTTGGCATCCCCGATCTCCTGCCGCCGACCGTCGAATTGCGCTCCGGGCCGGGCTGTCCTGTCTGCGTCACCGCCGCCGCTGACCTGGACCGGGCCATCGCGCTGGCTCAGGTGGAGGACGTCATCCTGACCACCTTTGGCGACATGATCCGCGTGCCGGGCAGTAGGGGCGACGATCTCCGCGCCCCCGTATCCCTGGCCCAGGCCAAGGCGCAGGGAGCCGACGTGCGCGTGGTCTATTCTCCTCTGGACGCGTTGCAAATTGCCCGCCAGAACCCAACCCGCCCGGTGATCTTTTTGGGCGTGGGATTCGAGACCACCGCGCCGATGATCGCGTCGGCGGTGCTGGCGGCGGAGACGGAGGGTGTGGAGAACTTTTATGTCTTTAGCACCCACAAGCTGACCCCGCCCGCCACTCACGCCATCTTGAACGCGGGCGAAGTGGCGCTCGACGGCATCATCGGCCCCGGCCACGTCACCACCATCATCGGCTCCGAGGGCTGGCGCTTTTTGCCCGACGATTATGGTATTCCGTGCGCCGTCGCCGGGTTCGAGCCGCTGGACATTCTGCGGGCGATTTTGGCGTTGGTGGAGATGATCGAGGAGGGCCAGGCCAACGTGAACAACGCCTACGCTCGCAGCGTGCGCCCGGAGGGAAACGTCGCTGCCCGGCGGGTGATGGAGCAGGTATTCGAGGTCGCTGCCGCCGAGTGGCGCGGCTTTGGTACGGTCCCCGCCAGCGGTCTGCGCCTGCGGGAGACCTACGCCCGCTTCGACGCCGCCCGCGTCTTTCCGGTGGAGGTTCCGCCCGCCCGCGAGCATCCCGGCTGTCGCTGCGGAGAAATCCTGCGCGGCCTGCTCCTGCCCACCGAGTGCCCGCTCTTTGGCAAGGCTTGCACGCCACAGGTGCCCATTGGGCCTTGTATGGTCAGCGCGGAGGGGGCCTGCGCGGCCTATTACCGCTACGCGGCGCGGGATATTGCATAGATAGCGCGGCGGATGCCGTTGCGCCGTTGGCCCACCCATCACGCTACGGCTGGATCAACCAGTTGTCGAACGCGGCGTCAATAAAGAGCCACGGGTTGTCTGGGTTGTTCAGCGGAGTGGCGCTATCTCCCACCCAGTTATCCCAATAGATCCAGTCCTCGTTGCTGCCGGAGCGCGACTCGGGGTGGCTGCCGATCAGCAGGACGCGACCGTTCCCATAGGTGAAGCGGATAGCGTCCGGTTTGCCATTGTCTCCGCCGCTGTACTCGTAGGTCGCCACCGTGACCGCGTTCGACTGGTCGAGTTGATCCTTCCACCCGCCGCCATAGTACATCATCACAATGTCGCCCATGTTGCCGATGACCGAGTCGTTGACGTTGACCGTCATCAACTCGTAATCCGGGTACGTCGTGCCGTCAAGCGGGCCGCGATCCTGACCCTCAAAGAGCGGCATATAGTCGTACCACTTGCCGTCCCATTCGATCTCCTCCGACGCATAGAACGACCCGGCGCAGACGCCATAGTAGCTGCCGCCAGCGGCGACATAGTCCAGGATGTCTTGCCAGTCGTCAATCCCTCGCTTGTAGCCGTAAGAGTACCCGCCAGGAAAGACGGCGGCGGAAAAGTTGGACGTGGTGAGCTGGCCGTCGTTGATCTCGTCAAAGCGGATAGCCAGCGGAACGTACCCGGCGTACTCGATGGAACGGTAGATGCCCGGCAGCAAGCCGGCCCACGCGCCGCCGCTGCTGATGTGGGTGGATACAATCGCCACCTTTGCGGCGTCGTGGTTGGACGCGCTGATTGTCGGCGCGGACGCATTGCCGCTGGCGGCCCAGTTGAGCATGCGACCGAGCAGCGCCCAGCAGCCCTCCGAGTTGGCGTGGCTGTTGCCCATGTCCCAGTTGTCCCAGATGGTCCAGTCCAACTCGCTGTCGCCGCGCAGTTCAAGATCGAATGAGCTGAGAATGACCCGCCCGGAGCCGTAGGTATCGCGGACGATGACCGGTTGGTTGGAGCCATTCTCGGCCACGACAACCGCCCCGCTGGCCTGGGGAATATAGCCGCCGCCGCCGGACATGTAGGCTTGTTGACTGCCGGACCCAAAGTTCGAGTCTACGATGTCGATCGTGTACTTTCCGGCGCTTCCCGAGGTGACGTACCCTTCATCGTAGAGGTCAAGTTCGTCGGTGGAAAAGTGTGCGCCTTGCTCGAGCGCCACGTACCCGCCACCGCCGCTGACAAAGGCTCGGATGTTGTTCTTGATAGTGGTGGTATCGAGCGCATCGGTGCTGGAATACTCGAGCTTGCTATCGTTCTCACCCGCTCCTAGAACGAGCACGTCAAAATTGGAACTATTCAGGCGGCCCTGGGCAATGTCGTACCTGCCAATGCCGTAGACGTTGTGCCCCAGCGCGCTGATGGCGCGCATCAAGGCCATGATCTTGTCCGAGTTTGTGCCGCTGCTGATATAGACCGCGACGTCGAGATCGGCGCCGGGTG
>DUEK01000176.1 GCA_011192155.1 Thermoflexia bacterium | reverse complement strand
TGTCATTGAATTCTCCATCTTGGGCAGACGCAGGACTGCCCTATCACTCAACTTGTTGACCTGTGTCAAGAACTTGCACGGCAAGACGACAGGCAATAGATAAACTCTATGCTCAATTATCACAGAGGCAGGTCAGATATAAGCAACACAAAGGTTAAAAAACACATAAATCCGCCAAGAGATTGGCCGCCTGAGTTGCACCGCCATAAGCAATTAGGTTATGCTGGAGGCGCACAGCGCCGGCCCGATAGGATCCATCGTGAAGAATGGCAGCGACGGCCCGCTGCGCGTCACTAGGCTGAAAAGGGAAATGGCGGCTCGCCAGGGCCACAAACCGCCCGCCGCCCCACCGGCCTTCCAATAGCTCCAAATCTTTATCCTCCGGGGCCAGCACCCGCGCCGCCCCGTTCTGTTGCAGCCTGCGACCGTTACATTCTTGCTCGGTGTGAAAAGGAAGCACGACCGAGGGCGCGCCGGATTGCACCGTTTCCATCATCGTGCCGTATCCGCCGTGAAAGAGAACGGCGTCGGCGCGAGCGACCATCGCCGCACCCGGAACCCAGGAAAAGACGTGCAGGTTTCCCCGTCGTCGCCAGCGGCGGGGCACCGGCTGCCCGCCGGTCGAGATCACGATCTCCCAACCGGTTGCGGCGAAAGCGGCCTCCCAGAAGGGCAGCAGGTTCAACCCTCGTACCGAATCCGAGCCGCCGCCCACGGTCACGTAAACGACGGGGCGGTCGCTAGGAAGCATCGCCATCCAATCGGGCGCGCGCTGGTCATCTCGAGTCGATCTGACCAGCGGCCCAACATAATGGGTCCGCTCGACGTCCGGGGGCAGGGGGTCCAATTCTGGGATGCTGGGGACAAGCAACAGGTCGCCATCCAACAAATCCTCCGCCCGCTGGATAGGAGGCAATCCCCACTGTTCCAGGGCCGGGTTAAAGACCAAGCCGATGTCTGGAGAGCGAATCTGGGATGGAATATCACGCCACCAGACCAGTTGGGGGCAAGCGGGGTGAGCGGCGGAGCGGATGATCTGAACGACCGGCAGCCCGGCGAGGCGGCCAACGATGGAGGTGAGGAGCCAGGCATCGCCGACCAAGACGTCGGGATGGAAACGGTCCACAACGTCCAACTCCCATTCTACTGCCCGCTGCACGGACTGGGGCGTGTGGAAACCATCTCGCACAGCCTGAAAGTTTAGATCGGAGAAGAAGAGGTAAGTCGGAGCAGGTCGCAAGCGGGCGAGCGTTGCCTTTAACCGCTGCCAGAGGCGGGCCGGCATAGATGGAGAAGGAGGCTGGAAAACGATCCGCTCCGCCGCCACCCGTTCGACGTGAGACCCTCCTAGCGCAAAGGCAACTTCCCAGCCGCGCCGGTCTAGCTCATCGGCCAGGGCCAGGCAGCGGCCTATGTGACCGAAACCGCCGCCGCGATAGCTGGGGAAAAGGAGAGCACGTAGGGCCATATTCACTCCAGATCCCCAAAATCCATTATCTCGTAGAACACATGTCCGCTATGGCATTCTGTTGCTGTTTTCAGTTTGCATTCCGCTTGCAAACGGTGATAGGTTCCATAGCCTACCCATCGTTTAACCAACTGCCCTATGAGTGGTACTCTCTCGGAAAGGAAGTAGATTCTCTCCAACACCTGCCGAGTGATTTCTCTCCTGGATCGCGGTTGGGCAAAGTCAATCCTATCCAAAACCTGCTGGTTTTGTAGGGTTGCCTGGACTACCAGTGGATTGTCATTGAATTGCGCCCTGATGCGATCAAGACAGTATACATCTGCTTCCGGATCAATCCTAGACTTGCTGGGATGTAGGTTGACCTGGTCGGTGTTGAGCAACAGTTCTGGCCCTTGCCACAGTATGGCACCGGTCACACACGAACCTACCATTCCACGACCGAGAAGTTCCCAGAAGATCATTGTGTGTCTATCGGCTATCACGTGTCCCCAGCTCCAGCGTCGAACAACTTGGTATAGATCCAGGTTGCCCCAATTGTGATCGTGGTAGCCAACGCCGCTTACGGCTATGCGCTGGTCGTCTATCCACAGGTAGCCAGACACCCTAGCACGCGGCAAGGGAATAATCCAGTGAAATGACCGCTCGTTGGTAGGGTCCATAAACAAACCACCTGTTCCAGTTTGCACACCCTCTATCTCTTTTTGATACTCCAACTCGGCCTGTATTGAACCTTGTTCGATGCGGACGCTGTAGTGACTCCCTGCATCCCACGCGCGAGAGCCCCCCAGTCGAACGTCGCACCTCCCAACTGCGCTTACAGTTTCGGACGGCCGAAAGGCGGCTACCTCGACTGCTTTCCAACCGCCAGGACCATACAAGTGAACTGCGATTACAGCAGGACGGCTACTGACGTTAAAAAGTAGTGGGTGCAGAGCGACCACGAGGTGATAACCATTGTCGAAGTGGGCGTCGAAATACCACCACTCGAAGAACTTGTCCCCAGGTAGCTGGTGTGCACCATCCTCTGCGGGATCCAGTTGCGTCATTGCCCATTCATCAGTGAGACGAATCTGCTGCTGGCTTGTTTTCATCTTCTTTCGCGCTTACTCCTGGCAAGATGCTCGGCGATCCCCGGTCATTTTCATTCGCTTGAGAACTTTCTGTGCACCTAGAATTCCGGATTCCATAGCTTGTGGTACAGAAGGTCTCTCTGGCAGGACAGAATCTCCGACACAGAAAAGATTGGGGACAGAGGTTTGCGGCGAAAATCGCCTCTGGTTCAGAGCAGGTGACGCGCCGAATACAAATGGCTTTAGGCCAAATTCCTGCTCATACCTTGAAGGGTCGTATACCGTGTAACTGATTACACGGCCCGAAAGCCCCGGGAAGAGTTGCTCTAATCCCGTGGTCATCACCTTATGCACTTGTTGCTTTAGAGCCTGGGGAGCGACACTGCCTCTGGGATGGTAGAATTGCAAAGTAGCTCGATGATTTTCGACAGTTCTCCTCTCTAGATTTGTTGGAACCTGGAGGCAAAAGGTGGATCGCTCTGGGAACTGACCGGCGTTAAGTGTTTGGAACTCCTTGCCAGGGGAATCTCCTGGCATGAAAAAAGCACCGAATTCATTTGGCAGGTCAAACGATGGCTCAAAGGTCAAAAACACACAAACCAGAGCAAGGGGGCGCTTGAGGGAATTGACCTCTCGCAGATACGGATCGTCCCAAGGACCTGGTCGGCTCAGTTGTAGAATCGTTGTTCGGATATCGGCGTTGCTGATCACATAATCTGCCCTATACTGGCCTTTGTCTGTTACAACACTGTACGCTCGCGAATCTTTGAAGATAATCCGTTTAACTTTTTCGCGAAATGATAGGTGCCCCCCATGCGCCGAGATAAAGGTCACGAGTGAGTCTGCCAGGTGTTTATTGCCGCCCAAGATATGCACTGGATTGCCTATCCTGGTCCCGGCTGTATCCCCGCTCATTCTCAGATAAGAGGACGGCAAGCTATAGGGGCTGATGCCCGAGACACCAAACAGAACGTACCCCATCTGACGGATGACTTCGTTGCTCGTGAGAGAATCCAATGCTTCCCCGACCGACCGGTGGCGATCAAAATAGGATTGCCGAAATAGATTTGGTGTCCTCCGCAAGAAGCATAAGATATCTCCCCACGTTACCCCGGAGCCGTGCAGTTCGCGCAGAGTGCGACGGTCGAACGGAACAGAAACAAATGAGTCACCAATCTTGACGCCCATCCTATATGATTTAAATGCACAATTGATTCCGAATACCGTCTGTAGAATCTCCGGCGCACGGTCTCCAACGTATAGCGCGCCAATATCATACTCTGCACCGTTAATCACTCTGGAGTAACAACGTCCGCCTGGAAACGGCGTCTGCTCAACGACCAGCGTCTTAATGCCTGCTTTAGTCAAGTAGGCAGCCGCAGATAGTCCTCCGATACCAGCACCGATTACGATTACCTGGTAATGATCCATTTAATCCGATACCCCCTGTTCTCTAGATAAACCCTACACCGCGCAATCGGCTATCCACCAACATCATCAAAGGAAGTGTTAGTTGTTTCAGCGGTAGCCGCACTGACAGTGCTTTCAATCTCTTTTTAAGTTCAAAGTTCCTGGCAAGCCAGCGGAATTCACGGACTGCCCTGTCGCGATCCACAAATACCTGTGCCGCGATTTTTCCCGATGTGAGAGCGCCACTGATCCCGTGCAACAAGAAAGGATCGATCATACCGCTGAGAGTACCAGCAAGTACCAGATCATCGTGGAACAATCGTGACGTGGTAGGAATCGCGCCGGTCGAGTATGTCCATTTGTTAATCTGAATACCTTCAGTGGCTTTTAGGATTTGTTGGAACTTGTTTAGATTGTGCATTGCAAGCTTTTGACGCGAAAAGAGAAGAGCAAAAAGCAATCCACGATCCGCCGCTAGATAGGCAAAATCGTAATTTGTACACTTTTCCATATAGGAGATTAGAATTGTGTCGCGGTCGGTTCTCTTCGCCCCTCGGTAACCATACACCGACACACAAGGGATGCCCAACTGCCAATAAACGCTGGTTTCAAGACCCGTGGCAACAACGGTATTCCGAGAAGGCTCTAACCTGTCTACATCGAGTTTATTTGAAAGGTGGAATGTCACCCCCAAGTTGATGGCCTTCTCATACAAGCGGATGTCCAGTGATCCTTTTCTGGGACCGCGCTCGCAAACGTACATATTCTCAAGCACAAAGACCTTCTCGCGTCCGTATCGATAGAACGTGATCGAGTTCACTCGACGAAAGCAATCGGAGAGGTCAATGCCAATGTATTCCCACGTTCGTTCTGGCTTGAGGACCGTTGTCTGGATGGATGGGTGCCATTCGAGGTTTCCGCCAATCCCGTGCTGGTCAAAGAGATGAACCTTAAAATTCTCCATAGCTAGGTTGATAGCCGCTACAAGACCAGCAGGCCCTGCACCGTAGATATCGACTCGTGTTCGCATCTTGTTCATAACTCCTCAGTGTTCTCCAGCAGTCGGACGACCCCCCGAGACCCATCCACGTGAACAAGTTGCCCGTTGCGAATGTGGCGCGTAGCATCGGGAACGTTGAGCACAGCGGGCAGGCCATACTCGCGGGCGATGATAGCTCCATGGGACAGCACGCCGCCGATCTCGGTAACGAGCGCGCCCGCCGTCAGGAACAGAGGCGCCCAACCGGGACTGGTGGCCGGCGCAACCAACACCTCGCCCGGCTCAATGCCGTCGCCATCGGTGGGGGAACGCAAGACGCGGGCGTGCCCGGTGTAAGAGCCAGGGCTGGCGGCGAACCCACGTAGCAATTGAGCGCCACCGCCGTCGTTCTCAACGTGCAGCGATGCCGGACGCAAGCGGCCATCGCCCATCTGTTCAAAGGCCCGGGGCGGCGCAGTCTCCCGCTCAACCTTCCACGCCCGGCGGCGCTCGGACACAATGGCGGAGACTGCAAGTTTCCCCTCGCTCAGCTCGACGACTTGGTCGGCGGTCAGGAAAAATATATCATCCGGCTCACTCAACTGACCGGCAGCGACGAACTGGCCGGCCAGGGCCATGTAGAGATCGCGCAGGCGGCTGTGGGCGATGACAAAATGGTACTTGAGGTTCTCGCGGGTGGCGGTGAACATCTGCGCCAGGTGCAACAAGT
>DUEK01000175.1 GCA_011192155.1 Thermoflexia bacterium | reverse complement strand
TAGTATGCGCAATCCTAAATCGAGGACGTGTTCCAAAACGTTTCGGATACAATAATAGTATAACCCAAAACGTTTCGGATGTCAAGGCTCTGACGGAAACTTTAAGGTTTGGGAGAGCGCGGATTTGACAATACGCCAAAATCGGTTATACTTTCAGTTGTCGGACGTCTGAACATCTGGAACAGTGACTGTATGCACACCCCCAAGCTTAACCGTCAACCACTTTACACCCAGGCCCACGACTGGCTGCTCGATCTCATTCGTGAAAAAGAGCTACAGCCCGGCGATCAGTTGCCCTCCGAGGCGCAATTGGCAGGCCAATTAGGCATCTCCCGCACCACTCTCCGTGAAGCGCTCCATCTCCTCGTGGAGGAAGGCGTCATCGTCCGCCGCCAGGGTATCGGCACCTTCATAGCCGCTGATTCCCACCTGGAAAGCGGCCTGGAGCGATTGGAGAGCGTTCTGGCCCTGGCCGCCCGGCAGGGGATGGAGACCAAAGTAGAGGCTCTCTCAGTCGAACCCATCAAGGCGGACAGCGCGCTGTCCGAGCGGCTAAAAATTGACCTGGGCGACCCCCTCACCCGTATCTGTCGCACTGTTCTGGTAAAAGATCGGCCTGTCGCCTATATGGAGGACCTCGTCCCGGCGTGCCACCTGCCCCCGCAAAACCTGGACGATACTTTCGCCGGCTCCGTTCTCGACCTCTTGCGCCGCCAGAACAACCTTTGTGTTCAAGAGGCCCTGGCCGATATTACCGCCATCAGCGCCGATAGCTCTCTAGCCCGCCGGTTAAGCGTTTCCACCGGCGCGGCGCTGCTCTTGCTGGAAGAAACTCTATTCGACTCTGATGGGACGCCGATTGGTTTCTCCCGCAATCACTTTGTGCCCGACCAGTTCCGTTTCCACGTGATCAGACGCTGAACATTCAAATCTAATTTTTAGGAGGCTACAAATGAAAACAGATTCTTTCCGCGGACGTGACTTTATCACCCTGCTCGATTGGAGCAAGGAAGAAGTCGAAACTGTCTTGGACGTCGCCCTCGATCTCAAGCAGCGCTACGCGCTGGGCGAACTCCACGACCACATCTTGAGGGCCAAAACCCTTTTTATGGTTTTCTACAACCAGTCCCTGCGCACTCGCAACTCTTTCGAGGCCGGGATGACTCAACTGGGTGGCCACGCTCACTTTTTGGATCCCAGCAAAATCTACACCCCGGCCCTCCCCGGCAAAGAGGTCGCCTACTCCACCGAGCGCGTCTCTGACGTGGCGCGGGTGCTGGCCCGCATGGGGGATGCCATCGCCATCCGCTGCTACGGCGATCCGGTGGACTGGGCCTATGGCGGGGCCAACGAGATAATGCGTAACTTTGCCTACTGGGCCGACATTCCCCTCCTCAATATGGAAGATGACAAGTACCACCCCTTCCAGGCATTAGCCGACGTTCTCACAGTCAAGGAAAAGTTTGGCGAGTTCAAGGGTAAAAAATTCGTAATGTCCTGGGCCTACTCCCCCAGCGTCCACAAGCCGCGCGCGGTGCCTCAGAGCGCCATCATCGCCGCCAGCATGATGGGCTGCGATACGGTGCTCGCCCGTCCGCCAGAAATGGCGCTCGATCCCGAGGTCATCGCCGCCTGCGAAAAGTACGCCGAGATGAACGGCGCCTCCTTTGAGGTGACGGACGACTTTGAGGGCGCCGCCGAAGGCGCACACGTGCTCTATCCCAAGGCCTGGTGCCCAGTCCAATTGTTCCAGCCTCCGGTGGGTGAGAATAACCCGCAACTGGCGCAGGAGATATTCGATGGCTACAAGGATTGGAAGGCTACGCCAGAGTACATGGCGCTGGCCGACCCCAATGCCATTTACATGCACTGCCTGCCCGCCGACCGGAGTTGGGAGGTCGAGGACGACGTCATTGACGGCCCGCAGTCGGTGGTCTTTGACGAGGCCGAGAACCGCATGCACGTGCAAAAGGCCGTGATGAGCCTGGTGATGCGATAGGAAGTAGGCAAGTGCGCAAGTAAGCAAGTTGCGCACTTGCCACTTGAACTTTTAAGGAGAATCCCAATGGATTTGTACGGACGTGATTTTATCTGCACCCAAGATTGGAAGGTAGAAGAATTGATGGCGGCGCTAGAGTTGGCCGCCCAAATGAAGCGAGATCGCTTCTCTGACCGCTGGACGAGCATTCTGAAATACAAGACCTTTCTGATGTTCTTTTACAACCCTTCGGTACGCACGCGCATCTCGTTCGAGGCGGCGGCCACCGAGTTGGGCGGCCACTCCCAGTTTATGACCCCCTCGGCCGGCCGTTTCAAGACGCAGACCAAGGCCGGAGAGACCATCGAGGACGCGGCACAGGTGATGGCCCGCTACGTGGCCGGCATCGGCATCCGCATCCTGGAAGATAAGGTTCCTTACTATGGCGCGGGCGACGAGATGTTGCTGGAATACGCCAAATGGTCCAATGCGCCCATCATCAACATGGCGGACGACCGCTTCCACCCCTGCCAGGCGCTGGCCGATGTGATGGGCTGGGCCGAGTGGTACGGCGAAGGCCCTGGCCGCCCCGATTTTGAGGCGCTGCGCGGCAAAAAGTTCCTGCTTAGTTGGGGTTCTGGCGCGCTGGCCCGCTCATGGTGCTCGGTGCAGGCCGCGCTCCTCATTGCCTCGCGGCTCGGTATGCAAGTCACGATGGCCCATCCAGAGGGGTACGATCTCGACCCAGAGGTTATCCAGTGGACCAAGCAGAACTGCGCCGCCAATCAGACCGATTTCGAGGTCGTCCACGATCCCGACAGTGGCTACGACGGCGCGCACATCGTCTACTCCCGCAACTGGGTCAGCGCGGCGGCTTATCAGGACGGAGCGCTCCAAAAGCAGGCCGAGATCGAAAAAGCGATGGCCTACACAGGCTGGACGGCAAACGGTGAGCGGATGAGCAAGACCGATAACGCGATTTTCACCCATCCCATGCCGGTTGACCGGGGCAGCGAGGTGACAGACGAGGTTGCCAGTGGTCCACGCAGCGCTGTCTACGACATCGCCGAGAACCGGTTACACGTTCAGAAAGCCGTGATGGCGTTAACGATGGGTCTGTAAGAGGAGTTCACTACCGGACACTTTTTCAAAGAGGTCAAGATCAGTTACACAGAGAGCGCAGAGAAGGCACAGAGATACACCGAGATGTTAAAAATTGGAT
>DUEK01000174.1 GCA_011192155.1 Thermoflexia bacterium | reverse complement strand
CGGTCTCCAACCATCTGGATGAAGGGAACTTCTTGGCCGAGTAGCACTACCCGCCCATTTTCCAGTTTCGACACCATCTGAGATGAATGGGTCTCGCATCCATTTTGACTGGCCCTAGAACGGATGTACTTTTCGGCCAGGACAGGCGCTAACAATCATTAATCCTCTCACCCTGTGCCAAACAGACGGTCTCCCGCGTCTCCCAGGCCCGGCACGATCAGGCCCATCTCGTTCAATTGCTTGTCCACGGCAGCGAGATACAGTGGCACATCGGGGTGGGCTGTAGTCAGTCGGCGCGCGCCCTCAGCGGCCGCGATGACGCCCACGAACTTGATGCGCTTGGCTCCCCAACGCTTGAGCATGTTCACCCCTGCTATCGCCGACCCGCCCGTGGCCAGCATCGGGTCGAGCACCAGGCAGACGTCTACCGTCGGGCTGACGGGCAAGCGGTTGTAGTATTCTACCGGTTCCAGCGTTTGCTCGTCGCGCAACAGGCCAATGTGCCACACTTCGGCATTGGGCATCATGTTCCAGATCCCCTCCACCATCCCCAGGCCGGCGCGCAGAATAGGAACGAGACCCACGCGCTCTTTCAGCCGGTGACCTTGGGCTTGCCCCAGCGGGGTCATCACTGTTGTCTCCTCTGCTTCCAGATCGGACGTGGCCTCGCAGGTAATCAGTACGGCGATCTCTCGCAACAACTCGCGGAACTTTTTTGGGTCTGTGCGCTGGTCGCGCAGGAGAGTCATTTTGTGCTGCACCAACGGATGGGTCGAAATGTGCAAAGCCACGATTCACCTCCTGAAGGTTCTCGGCAACGGAACTGATTATGCTATCATAGAGCCAGTTTGTCAAGCGCAAGATGGCGGCGCTGCGCAAACTTGTCATTTGAGATATTACCAGTTATACTTTGAGGGTCATCTTTTGGGATCAGATCATCGGTCACGCTTGGTTCGCCTACTGGCCGCCGGAGCAGATCAAGTTGATTTGGTCTACTCAGTAAATGGTTACACAGAGAGAAATCTCATTTTTTAATCAGTTCTCAATCTTTGCCTACGCGCAGCCCATGCTGCCGGAATAGATCAGTTACGGGCGTAATTCGTAACTTTGCCCATTCGTACATTCGTAAACTTGTAAATTCGTTCATTCGTACAAGGAGACAAAAATGAGCCAAGTGTTGACACAACTGCAAGAAGCTGTTATCAAAGGATTGCCCGATCAAGCGCAGGAACTGGCGACGCAGGCGCTAGGGGATGACGTCGCACCGCTGACCGCCATTGACAAAGCACTGAACCCCGCTATGCAAATCGTCGGCGACAAGTATGAGAGCGGCGAGTACTTTATCCCCGACCTGGTGATGGCGGCCGAGGCGATGAAGGGAGCGATGGCGGTGATCGAGCCTGTACTGATAGAGCGCCAGGAGAAACGCCAGGTGCTCGGTACCGTCGTCATTGGCACCGTCGAGGGGGACATCCACGAGATTGGCAAGAGCCTGGTGGGGACAATGCTCAGCGCATCGGGGTTCCAGGTACACGACATGGGAGTGGATGTGCCGGCGAGCAAGTTCGTCGAGCGGGTGAAAGAAACCGGCGCCAACGTCGTTGGCCTTTCGGCCCTGCTGACGACGACGATGCGCAACCAGGAGACCGTCATCGAGGCGCTGCAGGAGGCCGGACTGCGTGAGCAGGTCAAGGTCATCATCGGCGGCGCGCCGACCAGCCCCGACTGGGCGCAGACCATCGGCGCGGACGGGTACGCCGAGAACGCCAACGAGACGGTGGGGATAGTGAGGCAATTGTTGGGGGTGTGACAGTGAAGGATATTTGTTCGAGGTTAAGGAGTGGCTGCGTCATCGTCGCCGATGGCGCGATGGGCACGATGCTACAGGATGCCGGGCTGCCCACCGGTGCTTCTCCCGAGGCCTGGCTGCTGGAAAATCCCGACCCGGTGCGCGGCGTGCATAGCGCCTACGTCGAGGCCGGAGCGGAGCTGATCCTGACCTGCACTTTTGGTGGGACGCGGACGCGGCTGGAGCGGCCTGGGCTGGCCGGGCGTGTGGCCGAGGTCAACCGGCGGGCGGTCGAGATCGCCCGCGAGGCCGCCGCCGGCGAGGCCTATGTGGCCGGCGACATCGGCCCCCTGGGCGAGTTCCTGGCTCCTATGGGCAAGATCACCTATGAGCAGGCGGTGGATATTTTCGCTGAGCAGGCCGCGGCGCTGGCGGCGGCCGGGGTAGACGTGCTCTACATCGAGACCATGTCTGCACTGGACGAGATAAAGGCCGCCGTCGAAGGGGCGCAGCAGGCCGGGGCTGGCCGGCCCATCTTTGCCACCCTCTCCTTCGATCAGCACGGGCGGACGAATATGGGCGTGCGCCCGGAGCAGGCGGCGGAGATGTTGTTGGCGCTGGGCGTAGACGCTCTCGGCGCTAACTGCGGCGCGACGCTAGAGATGACCGAGGGGGCGGTAGCCAAGATGCACGAGGCCGCGCCCGACGCTATTCTTATCGCCAAGCCGAACGCGGGCAAGCCGTACACGGTGGGGCGGGAGGTGATGTACGACGCCGCGCCGGAAGATATGGCTGGGTACGCTCACAAGTTCGTCGCGCTGGGCGCGCGGGTGGTGGGAGGCTGTTGCGGCTCGACCCCGGCGCACATTCAGGCTATTGCGCGGGCGATGGCCGACGTTGCCTAGTTCCTCCCATTATGAGGCGTGGAGCATTCTCAGATGCGGAACAGCGGCGTGAGAGCCGCTGCTCATTTCTCTAAATTTCATTACCGGACACCTTTTTTT
>DUEK01000173.1 GCA_011192155.1 Thermoflexia bacterium | reverse complement strand
TGCAATTGATCGAGGCCGGCAAGGCTTATGTTGACGACTTGAGCACAAAGGAAATCAAAGAACATCGCGGTTCCTGGAACAAATCCGGCCAAGACAGCCCGTACCGCGACCGCACGGTCGAGGAGAACCTGGATTTGTTCAAGCGTATGCGGGCCGGCGAGTTCGAGGACGGTTCCCGCGTGCTGCGGGCCAAAATTGACATGGCGTCCCCCAACATGAACATGCGAGACCCGGTCATGTACCGCATCGTGCACGCATCACATCACCGCACAGGTGACGAGTGGTGCATCTATCCGATGTACGACTGGGCGCACGGCCAATCGGATTCCATCGAGGGCATCACCCACTCCATCTGCACGCTTGAATTCGAGGACCACCGCCCGCTGTACGACTGGTACCTCGACCAACTGGGTATCTATCACCCGCAGCAAATCGAGTTCGCCCGCCTCAACCTCACCTACACCGTGATGAGCAAGCGCAAACTGTTGCAATTGGTCCAAGAGGGACACGTCAGTGGGTGGGACGACCCGCGTATGCCCACCCTATCGGGACTGCGCAGGCGGGGTTACACGCCAGAGGCGATCCGCGACTTTTGCGACCGCATCGGCGTGGCCAAGGCGGATAGCGTGGTGGACATTGCCTTTCTGGAGCACTGCATCCGGCAGGATTTGGACCAGCGCGCGCCGCGCGTGATGGCCGTGCTGCGCCCGCTCAAGGTCGTCGTTGATAACTACCCAGAAGATAAAGTTGAATGGTTAGAGGCCGACAATCATCCCAAAGACCCCGCTATGGGGACGCGCCAGGTCCCCTTCTCCCGCGAACTGTACATCGAGCGAGAAGATTTCCACGAGGACCCGCCCAAGAAATACTTTCGCCTCTCCCCCGGCCGCGAGGTGCGGCTGAAACACGCCTACTTTATCACCTGCGTAGACGTGATCAAGGACACACAGACCGGCGAGGTGATCGAATTACACTGCACCTACGATCCCGAGTCGCGCGGCGGGGCGTCTCCCGATGGGCGCAAGGTGAGGGGCACGCTGCACTGGGTCTCGGCCGCCCACGCGCTCCCAGCGGAAGCGCGCCTGTACGATCACCTCTTTGCTCAAGAAAACCCGTATGACGTGGCGGAGGGCTTGGATTTCAAAACCACCCTGAACCCGAACTCGTTGGAGACTCTGACGTCGTGCCGGGTCGAGCCCAGTCTGGCGAACGCGCCACCTGAAGGTCGCTACCAATTCATGAGACAGGGCTACTTTTGCCTGGACGCCGATTCGTCCGAGGGCAAATTGGTGTTCAATCGAACGGTGGCCTTGCGCGATACGTGGGCCAAAATCCAGAAAAGGAGGAAGAGTATGGAGTAGGGAGTAGACGCTTGCGCACTTGCATCTTGTATCTTGCATCTTGAAAAGGGAGGATAAAATGTCTAAACGTAGAATGATCGTCGTGTTGGCTTTACTGGCTCTGCTGGCGGCTGCCTGCCAGCCTCAAATCCAAACCGTCGAGGTGACTAAAATCGTCACCCAAGAGGTCGAGGTTACTCGCGAGGTGGAAACGATCGTAGAAGCCACGGTCGAAGTGACTCGCATCGTAGAAGTACCCGCCGCGCAACCAGAGATCGCGCCGGAAACAGCCGCGGTCAACATCCCTCTGGCCGGGCCGCTCGCCAGCCGGGACGCGGAAATATCGGGTATGGCCTGGTACGGGGATAACCTGATCCTGATGCCCCAATACCCCAATTTTTCCGAGGAAGCGGGAGACGGTTTCCTCTACGCCTTGCCCAAAGATGAAATTCTCGCCTACCTGGCGGGCGAAACCTACGAACCATTGGAACCGGCCCGCATCCCGTTCACCGCGCCTGGCGTTCAAGATACCATCGCCGGCTTTGAGGGGTACGAGGCTATCGCTTTCGTCGGCGACGAGGTCTATATGACCATCGAATCTGAGACGGACGCCGGGATGGAGGGCTACTTGCTCTATGGCGCGATCTCGCCCAACCTGAGCGCGGTCACGATGGACACCGCCAACCTGGTGGCGATCCCCGCCCAGTCCAGTGTGGGCAACATGTGCGAGGAATCGCTGGTGATGACCGGCGACGGCATGTTCACCATCTACGAGGCCAACGGGTCTGGAGTCAACGCGGCCCCGGTCGTCAATGCCTTTGATATGTCACTGGCGCCCGTAGACCCCGTCCCGTTCGCCAACGTCGAGTACCGCATCACAGATGCGACCGCACTGAGCGACGACGGCCTCTTCTGGGCCATCAACTACTTTTACCCCGGTGACGAGGACCTGCTGCCAGAGGCGGACCCGCTGGCGGACGAATACGGCGAAGGGGCCACCCACGCCGCCAGCGACGGCGTCGAGCGGCTGGTCGAATTCCAGTACAGCGCGGACGGCATCAGCCTGACGGAAACGCCGCCCATACAGATCCAACTGATGGCCGATGGCTCGCTGCGCAACTGGGAGGGCCTCGTGCGCCTGGACGAGAGCGGCTTTCTCCTGGCGACAGACAAGTATCCCCGTACCATACTGGCCTTTGTGCCGCTGCCGGAAGAGGAAGAGTAGTAGGGAGTAAGGAGTAGGGAGATGGCAGTTCGAGTTCGTATGGCGCCCAGCCCCACCGGCGAGCCGCACATTGGCAACATCCGCACGGCGGTCTTTAACTGGCTCTTTGCCCGCCAGATGGGCGGTCAATTCATCCTGCGCATCGAGGATACCGACCGCACCCGCTACCAGCCAGAGACCGTTGGGGTCATAATGGACGGGCTGCGCTGGCTGGGGCTGAACTGGGATGAGGGGCCGGGCCTGGAAGAGTTGCAGCGACTGGGTTTGGAAAACGCCGAGGAGTATGCAGTCGGCGGGCCGTATGGGCCGTACATCCAGTCTGGGCGCCTGGCGATGTACCAGGAGGTAGGGGAGGAGCTGCTCGAGCGCGGATGGGCCTACCGCTGCAACTGCACGCCGGAGCGGTTGGCGCAAGTACGCGAGCGCCAGCGGGCCAGCAAACAACTGGTGATGTACGACCGTCACTGCCGCGACCTGCCGCCGGACGCCATCTCCCCCGACGAACCCCACGTCATCCGGCTCAAAGTCCCGCTGACGGGCAAGACCGTCGTCCCCGACGGTATCAAAGGGGACGTATCGTTCAAGAACGCCGGCATAGACGACCAAATTCTCCTCAAATCAGACGGCTTTCCCACCTACCATCTGGCGGTGGTGGTGGACGATCACCACATGAAGATCACGCACATCGCTCGCGGCGACGACTGGATCCCCAGCACGCCCAAGCGCATCCTGATCTACCGGGCGCTCGAATGGGAGCCGCCCATCTATTGCCACGTCCCGCTGGTCAACGGCCCCGACGGCCGGAAACTGGGCAAGCGGCACGGGGCCACCTCCATCACCGAGTTCCGCCGGCAAGGGTATCTGCCCGAGGCGCTGTTCAACTTTTTGGCCCTGCTGGGCTGGTCGCCGGGGGAGGGAGAGGAGCAGGAGATTTTCAGCCGCGAGGAGCTGATCGAGCGGTTCGACCTGTTCCGCGTCAACCGCGCTCCGGCCGCCTTTTCCTACAAAAAGCTGGACTGGATGAACGGCGTCTACGTTCGCAGCCTCTCGGAGAAAGAGTTGCTGGAACGATTGTTGCCCTTCTGGCAAGAGGCCGGGATGGTTCCCGATCCCTGCCCGCAGGAGACGCTGGCGACACTGCGACAAATCGTGCCGCTGGTGCAGGAGCGGCTAAAGCGGTTGGAGGACGTCGTCGAGTGGACGGCCTTCCTATTCCGCGAGGTCGAGACGCCGCCAGCGGAAAAGCTGGTGGGCAAAAAGATGACGCCGCAGGAGAGCCTAGTCGCGCTGCGGCGGATGCGGAGCGTGTTGGCGGAGGCGGAGCCTTTCGAGCCGGAGGCGCTAGAGCCGCCGATGCGGGCGCTGGCTGAGGAACTGGAACTAAAGGCCGGGCAACTGTTTGGCATCGCGCGCTGGGCGATGACGGGCCAAAAAGTCGCTCCACCGCTGTTCGGGTCGCTCGCCATCATGGGGCGGGAGACGGCGCTGGCCCGGTTGGACGCGGCAGAAGCAGCGCTAGACCCCAAGGGTCCTAAAAACCCCTAGGGCATTGCGGTAAAAGTGACACGTTTGTTACACAGAGCCACACAGAGGAGTCACGGAGAGCCTCAGAGTGCTTTTCTTTGTGTATCTCTGCGTCTTCTCTGTGCATCTCTGTGTAGCAGTGCGACTTTTGCCTCAATGCCCCCTAGAGTCTCTCAACAACCGCGCCAGCCACAACCGCCAACGCAGCCTCTGCCAGATCTGCACCAACCGGGCGTGATCGGCGGCATCTAGCGCGCGCGGGCTGTAGCTGGCCTGCACGTAAAGATCGGCCAACCAGCGCACCTCTTGGGCAACCGGGACCAACACCTCGCCCCAACGGTTTTCCCGCGCCAGAGCGGCAACGTGCTCCGCGAGTGACGCGACAAACTCGTAGGGCGTATCTCCCGCCCGCGTCGGTGCGGCCAGCCGCTGGCCGTGGCGCCGCAGCCACCCGTAAAGCGTTGTCACGGCCAGCGCCGGTTGCAGGCGGCGCAACCACCAACCATCGGCCACCGTCCAGGCGACGCTCGCCAACACCAGCAGCGCCAGCCCCCCAGGCAACGCCAGCCACCACGACCAGCCCAGTCTGCCAAGCAATCGCGGCCAGCCCAGTTCCTCCCACCCCGTGACCGCCGGTTCCAGCGCCTCCTCCGGCTCGGGCCACTCGAGCGACGGGCTCTCGGCAGGGCGCACAATGGCCGGGAGACCGGCCGTAGGCTCAAACTCCACCCATCCGTAACCGGGAAAATAGACCTCGACCCAGGCGTGGGCGTCGGCTTCGATGACGACGTAGCGGGCATTGGCTGCGTCGTAGGTGCCGCTGGCGTAGCCGGTCACGTACCGGGCCGGCAGGCCGGCCATCCGCGCCAGGACCACCATTGACGTGGCATAATAGTCACAGTATCCCTTTTGCAGATCAAAGAGAAAGTAATCAACCACGTCCCGCTCGTACGGGGGCGCGGGTACGTCCAACGTATAGGAAATAGTGCGCAAGTGAGTCTCAATGGCGCGCGCCCGGTCGTAGGGCGTGGGCTCGGTGGCCGTCAGATCGTGCGCCAGCGACAACACCCGCTCGGGGATCAGGTCGGGCAGGGTCAGGTAGCGCTCTCGCACCCAGTCTGGATAATCGGTCCCGGCGGCCCGCAACCCCTCCTCGCTGATGACGGGCACGACCGAGTCGGCCCGGTAGGTAGCGGCCTCAATCGTCGCGGCAAAGGCGTCGCCAGGGGAGCGCCAGGCGATTTTATAGTCCTGGTCGGCTACGACCAACGCGCCGGCCGCGTGGAGCAGATTCCCCAGGTCGCCGACGACCTGTACCTCCTGCCGCACCGTCCGTTGGGCGTCCAGGATTTCCGTGACGGCCGGCTCGCCGGCCTCATACGCTACCGACGATCCCGTCTCCGCCGTGAGCCAGCCGTAGCCGACGTAGATGTCGTAGCTGGCCCCCCGCCAGTAATAGCGCGGCGGCGGCGGCCGCCTCCTCACAGTCTGAGGGGGGCCGGGCGGCAGGTCGCCCGTACTGACGAACATCACCACTCGCTGCGAGAGTCCCGGCCCCGAACGAATCACGTGGCGGCGCGGCAGCCCCCCCGCCGGCCTCGGCTCAGCCGGCCGCTGCTCCACCCCCAGCGACTCGGCAAGTGTCTCAACGCCTGTCCCCGCACGCCCATCACCCAGCTCTCGCACGAACTCGGCGATCTTTTGCATCGAGATCGAGGGCGACAGTCCAGCCACCGTCACCAGCACCAGCGAGAGCAGCACCGCAGTCACCGCAAGCTCCGGCCCGGGGTCGGCAAAGTCAATCCCGGCCGCCTCCCAGCGACGCACGGCGACGTCGTAACCCACCAACGCCAGCAGCAGCAGCGTCGCGCCCAGGAACATTAGCAACGCAGAGGTCCCGCCTCCCGCATAGGCGAGCGTGGCCGTCAGCAACGCGCCGGCCGGGACGATTGCCGGCAATGGCCAATTGCGCCGGCGAACGATCCAACCGGCCCAGACGCTCGCCCCCCATAGAGCCAGACCCCACGTAAAAGCCACCGCCACCGGGTCAAAGACCAGTTCACCCGCGGCCAGGGCCAGCGCCCAATCACGCACGCGGGCCAGCAGCGTGCCAACGTCGCCCCACAGCTCCGCCGCAGACAGTATGACCGGCGCCAAGTCCACCGGCAGGCCGCCCTGCAGCCAGCGAAAGATGCCCCAACCCAGTTCGACCGACGCCCGCAGCAGGGCCAACAATTGCCCCCCCAACCGCCCGACGCGGAGGAAGAGCAGGCCCAGGCCCGAAACAGAGCCCAGGATGGTGGCCCCCCAACCCGGCAGCGGCGTCGCAGCCAGCCCCCACCCGACCAGTACGCCAACCACGACTACGAGCAACATCTGACGGGTGTCAAGCCCGCGGATCACGTCTCCCAGCCCCACCACCACGCTGACCATTACCGCCGCAAGCAGCGCCAGCGCTAGCAAGTTCTGCGGTCCCACCCGGCGGACGATCCACTTGAACAGTCGCGTCATAGCACCCTCTATCACGACAGCACCTTCCAGGTAACTTGCTGGGGGCGGCGAATCGGAACCGCTCGCCCGGTGCCCAAGACCCGCCACGTCCACTGTCCCTCCCGACCAGGTTGAGCCTCGGGGAGGTTGAGCAAGTCACGGGTGATGATGTGGTGCGCCACTTCTAAATCTGAGAGCTGTGCCGCCATCTCACGCGCGTCGCCTGCCCCCCCAAAGGAAACGGGGTCAAGCAGCAGCACCGTGGGAATAACGCCCCGTCGTAGCAACGGCAGAAGCGATGCGACCCACTCGCTATCCACGGCGGGCGTGATGACGACGAGGCTGGCGCGCCGCCCCAAGTCAGGCCCCGCCCGCGCCAGCAGTTCTGTCAGGGGCCGCTCGCCAAGAGAGACGAGCGCCAGCGAGCGCAGAATCTCCCAGCGGTGGCCCTCGCTCTCGCGCGGTGGGAGCCACACCAACCTCTCGCCGTGCGCCACCAACCCCACCGCCTGCCCCGACCGCAGCCCGCGATCGGCCAGCGACGCGGCCAGGATCACTCCGTGCTCCTCGGTGCTATCCTGGCCCTCGCCCGCCTGGACGAAGCGGTTCATATCCAGAAGGATCCACCAGTCGCTGGCGGGGGTGCTATCGAAGAGCCGCACAAAGAGAGAGTCGCGACGGGCCGAGGTGGGCCAGTGGATCCAGCGCACGCTGTCTCCAGAAACATACTCCCGCACACTGGCGGCGCTGACGGTGCGCTCGAAGGTATTGGCGCGGGGACGTCCCTCACCTGCCCGCCCGCCCGGCGCTACCTCAATGGTCGGCAAGGGGACGATGGGTGGCAAAACCATCAGGGGGAGAGAGGCGGGGTAATGTTGGGTGACAGCGTACAGGCCAAAGGGGTCGCCGGTTTGCAGGCTGGTCGGGCCGAGCGTAAATAGTCCGCGCCGGGTACAGATTGCCTCTCTGTGCCAGCGGATCAAGCGCTTCCTGTTGACGCTGGCCGCCCGGCTGGCCTGGTAGTCGGGTAGGGTAGAGTGATCCACCACCTCGGTCCACAGGGCGGGCACGCGGCCCTCGTTGGCGAGCGTGAAGCGTTCCACCAAGCGATCGCCCACCTGCGCCCAACCAAAGCGCATCTCGCGAGTGAGCCGCAAACCGCACGCCAGCGACCTGGCCCACAGGTAGCCGAGCAGCCACACGCCGCCCAATCCCACCAGCAGAATCCGCCAGCCCCGGTAGGGTATCAGCAACTGGAATAGCAGCAGCAGGCCGACCAGGGCGGGTAAGAATCGCGTCCTGAGCCGCAATTGAGATTCGGGCACTTTTCCTCACCCGTAGGCCGGAATGTCATTCCGGCTACCAGGCGGATTCCCAATCCGCCCTACTTTACCGGTCAAAAGCGCCACCCGGCACTGGCAGCTCGTTCAGCATTTCTTCCAGGATGTGCTCTGTAGTCAGGTCGCGCAACCGCGCCCGCGGGCTGAGGATCACGCGATGGGCCAAGGTAGCCAGCGCCAGCGCTTTGACGTCGTCCGGGAGCACAAAGTCTCGCCCCTGGACAGCCGCCCGCGCCTGCCCCACCCGGTATAGGGTCAGACTGCCGCGCGGGCTGGCTCCGACGTAGACGTCGGGATGCTGGCGGGTCTCGTGCGCCAGTTCCACGATGTACCGCTTTACGGCCGGCGACACGTGCACCCCCTTTACCGCCTCCTGCGCCCGAGATAGCTCCTCCGCCGAGGCCGCCTGCTCCAAGTCTTCCAGCGGATGGCGGAATTGCTGCCGCTCCAATATGTTGATCTCGTCCTGAAGGCCAGGGTATCCCAGCCGGACGCGCAGCATGAAACGATCCAGTTGGGCTTCCGGGAGCACGAACGTACCCTCGTGCTCGATTGGGTTCTGGGTGGCCAGCACCATAAAGGGCTGCGGCAGGGGGTGCGTCACGCCATCCACGGTGACCTGACGCTCCTGCATAGCCTCCAAGAGCGCGGACTGGGTCTTGGGTGTGGCGCGGTTGATCTCGTCGGTCAGGACGATCTGGGCCATCACCGGCCCGGCCCGGAACTCGAACTCGCGCGTGGCCTGGTTAAAGATATAGACCCCGATTACGTCGCTGGGCAGCATGTCGGGCGTGAACTGAATCCGGCTGAACGAGCAGCCTAGCGAGCGGGCCATGCTGCGCGCCAGCATGGTCTTGCCCACGCCGGGCACGTCCTCTATCAACAAGTGACCTTGGCTGAGCAGGCCGATCACGGCGAGCTCGACGGCCGATCGCTTGCCGACGATCACCCGCTCGATGTTCTCGATCACGCGCTCGGCAAAGGCTTGGACTTGAGGTATAGCAGACATGAAAGCTGTGTCTCCTTTCGCTCGGCAGTATCAAGGCTGATTGTATCCTAAACGGCCGTTTCTGACAACGTCGAGCGGAGGAGCGCTCGTTTGTACGGGTTGGCAATCATGTTGTGGTTGTACACCGTTTGCCTTATGCTGGTGGGCAGAGGGGTTTGATACGGACGGCGCTCCACTGCGTTTCGCGCCTGGCGACGAACTTGGCCCTCTCCTACTCTCGCTCCCGTTTCCGTTCCAACAATCGCTCGGCCAGCGTGCCTCCCTCGGCAACGGGCGGCGGCGGTTCGACGGGTCGAGGTGCAGGCGCGGGTGGATGCTCGACGGGCGGCGCGGGAGCGGCGGCGGCAGGGCGGTGTTCCTCGGCGCGGGACTTGGCCTCGAACAAACG
>DUEK01000172.1 GCA_011192155.1 Thermoflexia bacterium | reverse complement strand
TCCCGCGCATGGTGCGAGATTTGCTCAAGGCGGAGGGCAAGAGTGCGCAACTTGTCATTGAGGGCGAGGGGGTGGAGTTGGATCGCACAGCGTTGGAGGCGCTCAACGACCCACTGGTACACTTGCTGCGCAATGCGATTGATCACGGCCTGGAGACGCCCGCCGAGCGAGAGGCGAGCGGCAAATCGCCGTCGGGCACGCTCCGGCTTGCGGCTTTGCGGGAACGGGATATGGTGGTCATTGAGGTCGGAGATGATGGGCGGGGTATGGACGCGCAGCGTATCGCCGCCGCAGCCGTGGAGCGGGGCGTCGTCACCGCCGAGATGGTCGCCGAGATGAGCGAGGCGCAGGTGTTGGAACTGGTCTGTCACCCTGGATTCTCGTTGAGCAAAGAGGTGACCACCGTCTCTGGGCGGGGGGTGGGGATGGGCGTCGTCAAGCGACAGATGGAGATGCTGCGCGGCTCTTTGCAGATCGAGACGCAGGTCGGCCAGGGCACGACCTTCCGCCTGCAACTGCCGGCGATGCTGGCCCTGGTGGAGGCTCTGTTGGTGAGAGTGGGCGATGAGCAGTACGCTCTGCCTACAGTTCACGTGGAGCGCGCGATTGAGCTTGACCCTGCGCGCATAGAGCGGGTTGGCGGCAGGGAATTATTGCATCTGGAGGATGGCGTGCTGCCTCTGCGTCGGTTGAGCGATCTGCTGCGCGTCCCCGGCTGCGCTCCGCAGCCGCGTCACGCGCTGATCGTGCGGCGGAACGGTCACATCTTTGGCCTGCGCGTGGACGAGGTGCTGGGGCACGAAGAGATCGTGGTCAAACCGCTGCCGACCGCGCTACACGGCGCGCCCGGTCTGGCCGGGGTGACGATCTTGGGCGAGGGGCAGGTGGTGTTGATCCTGGATGTGACGAGTTTGGTTCAGTAAGTCGTCGCGGCTAGGGGTGAATTTCGAGGCGGAATTGCTCCACTCCTACGGTCGGGATGCCAACACGAAACAGCCAATCACAACCAGGCTCAGTAGATCCAAATTTCAGACCTCGGAGGTCTCGGAAGGTGACATTGGCAGCAAAATTGCTTAGATTGCGCCCGTTTTTACCGGCAAAAAAGGCGCTCTCGAGAGACCTCCGAGGTCTTGTTGTCGTAACATTTTGGATCTACTGAGGCTCATTGAAGACGCTCTTCTTCCAACGCCGCTTTGACTCTTTCGTACTCTCCCATCAATCTCTCGATGAGCTCCGGGACTCTTTCCATCGTCTCGGAGCGCCCCAGGGCTTCCAGTTCGACGCACAACTGGACCATAGTTTGAGCTCCCATATAGCCGCTGCTAGATTTGAGCTTGTGGGCCACCTGCGCCAGCGCGTGGGCGTCATCTTGATCTGCGGCCTCGCGGATTGTGGCCAACTGGGGAGACGCTTCTTCCAGAAAGAGATCAATGAACTCGCCCAACAGTGACGGGTCGCCTCCTGTGATTTCGTGCAGGTTCTGAAGCGTGATGGGGGCGGTCTGGTCTTGGCCCAGTTTATGTTCGGCGACTGGCTCTGATTGAGTCGTCGCCTCCGGCGCGCGTACATCTTCCAGGTCAGTGCGTGGCTCAGGCGCTGGAGCGTCCACGCGCGCAAAGCGCACAGTGAACCAAAAGGTGCTGCCTTTTCCCTCCACGCTTTTCACGCCGATTTCACCGCCCATCATCTCGACCAGCCGTTTGGAGATCGCCAATCCAAGCCCGGTACCGCCGTACTTGCGTGTGGTACCGGTATCTGCTTGTGTGAAGGGCTGAAAGATCCAGCGGTGCGCGTCTTTGGGAAGGCCAACGCCGGTGTCGCTGACCACAAAACGGAGCACTACCTCACGCCCCGTGGCAGGACCAACCATAGCCCGGACTAGAACTTTTCCTTGGTGTGTGAACTTGACGGCATTGTCCACCAAGTTGAGCATGACCTGGCGCAAACGCTTGGGGTCGCCGCGCAGCCGGCCTGGGATGGCTGGATCCACCGAGACCTTTAGCGATAGACGCTTTCTCTGGGCATTGTCCGCCATCACACCTACGACATCTTCCACGACAGTCAACGGCTCAAATTCCACGTTATTCAGAGTCAGCTTGCCCGCTTCGATTTTGGCATAGTCCAGGATGTCGTTGACGATCGCAAGTAACGTCTGCCCAGCATCCCTGATGATCTTGCCGAACTCGCGCTGCTCGTCGTCGAGTTCCGTTTTCAGCAACATCTCGGTCATACCGATAATGGCGTTCATCGGGGTGCGAATCTCGTGGCTCATCATCGTCAAAAAGTCGGATTTGAGGTGGGCGGCCTCCAAGACATGATCGTGGGCTTCCGCCAGAACTTTATCCTTCTCTGCGATTTCCTCGGCATAGACTTGCAGTTGCCGGGCGTGCTGATCGCGCTCAATACCACTGCACGCCGCCTGGTCCGACAAGTCCTGTAAGGTGATGACGAGAACAAGCTGCTCATTCTGAACAAAGCGAGCGATGGCGGCATAGATGGGGAATTTCGCGCCGTTCTTGCGCAGACCAAAGGCCGAGCGATCTGTGCCAATGATGCGAGGGGGGCCAGCGGCGGCAAAATCAGCGAGTTGCAATGGCAGGAGGATGTCTACCGGCTGCCCCAGCACCTCTTTGGCAGCATAGCCAAAAACCCGCTCCGCGCAGGCGTTAAAGAGGCAAATTCGATGCTGGTCATCCAGCGCGATGATCGCCTCGGTGGCGGCATTAATGATGTTGTATAGCAGCGTGCTGTCTAACTCCAACACATGCGCATCCCTCCACTGTTGGCTCTAGTTCTTCCCCTGAAAGCGACGGCGTACAGAGGAACCCGCCTCAAGGTGTTTTGGTGGAAGCAAACTGGATCTGCCCCATATCTGTGATCGAATCGGCATTGACCACTATAGGATATTCGCGCCCGGCCCCCAGGTAGGCCACCACGACGACCCGCGAACCAGCGGGCACTCCCTGGAGTTCAAAGCGCCCGTTAGCATCCGTCTGGGTTTCAAGATCGGTCAATAACACAAACACATACGCCTCCAAGGGTTCGCCGGCCTCATCCACCACTTCGCCGGTGATGGCGCCAGTCCCCGCGAGACCGGTAAAGGCGTCGCTGCGTTGGAGATTCACGCCGCCTAACACAACGACCGCCAGTATCAGAATACCTATAGCGACCCAGACCCACCGGCGCGCGGATGGGCGTTCGGGAGGCTGAAGCGATATACCTTCACCATATTCTTCCAATGAGGGTGAATCTTCAAACGACATAGCAAACCTCCTTACCGCAGTCTAACGAACAGCATCCACAGAGATGGAATCGAAGCAAGCTACTGTGCGATCCCAAGTGCGAAGTCCGATACCTCCTTCGGAATAGGTGTCATCGGACGCTGTCAAAATCGGTTGTCCATCCACGGACGCTGTGAACGTGTTTCCATCAGCCACCACTTTGATATCTCGTGGCGTCTCCCACCAGTCGTAGCCGCGCGCCCTGGTCTGGGCAAATGGGGGCCAGAGTTCTCTGCCATTGACCCACTTTCTAAAGATGAACGCACCGCCTCTATAACCAGGGTCGTACTGAAAGGAATAACCGTCGAATCGAGGTGTGTCAGTTACTCGGAAATAGACCCCGTAACCGTTCCCCTGGCGCAACGTGGCAGAGTTGATGGTGACGGCGTAATCATCGGCGGGGATTTCGGTAAAGATCCGGCCTTCTCCCGGCCCTCCGCACATCTGCTCGCCATCGGTAGTCCAGTCTCCCCAAGCGATATCCCAGGCGTCCAGGTCTGCAAAGTCGTCGTAAAAGTAATGCGCGCACGAGCCGCCAAATCCTAAACCTCTCGCCACAATGCAATATATATCCCATATACTGATCCCCAGCGCGGCTAATATCAGCATGCACGCGGCCAGCAGCAAAGCGATCAGCAGGGAATATTCGGCGAGTGACTGTCCTTTAGAATCCAAATACTTGCTTTTCATCTTGCTCTCTCCTTTTCCAATAGAATGGACCGACTCCAAGATGTCGCTGGGATGAATTCATTTCTTGCGCTTTCGTTTGCGTTTCTGTTGCCGTTGAAAGATGCGTTTCCAGGCTGCCGTAGGTTCTGCCGGTTGTTCGGCTCGATGTTCCTCTTTGCTAAGGTAAAATGCGAGATCCTCGAACAAAGCTCCCATAGGGCTATCAGGGGACTTGACAACCGACGGTGTCCCTGTGTTGAGCGCGTCAATCAAAGGGTCCGGTGCATAAGGAATGACAAGATTCACGCGCTGTCCCAGAGCATTCTCAATGTCTTTGCGGGCCAGCCCCTGCTGCCCAAACGTCCAGTTCAGTACCAAAGAAACATTGCTGCGATCATATCCTAATTTGTCAAAGGTTTCAAAGGTGTGCCTCATCGTATAGACAGACCCCATCTCGGGAGCCATCACGGCCACGATTTGATGGGCCAGGTCCAATCCCGCCACCGTCGTCTCGCAAAAGTCGTGCGGCAGATCGAGAATCAGATAGTGGTTGCGCTCCATGAGAAGCTGAAGCACCCTGGTGATGTGCTCGCCCTTGATCAGATCTCCCTGTTCGGGATCAGGGGGAGCAGCCAAGACGCGCAACCCGGTTGGATGTGAGAGTAACACCTGATCTACCAGATTCGCGTCAAACTCTTCCAACGGGATGTGTGCCAGGTTGGCCAGGCTGTTGCGTAATGGCAGGTTGAGCATCAGGGCGCTTTGGCCACAAGTGAGGGCCACATCTACCAACACTGTAGGCAGCGCCCAGATTTGTGCTAGGCTGACGGCCAGATTAGTCGCCAGGGTAGAGATGCCCACACCCCCGCGCAGCGAAAACAGAGCGATGACTTTGCTTTCGGCCTGCACCGCTTGATACTTCTGGGGGGCGCTCGCTCGCCGGAGCAATGCCTGTACGCGAGCCTGCAGCTCGGCCGGCTGGAAAGGCTTGACCATATAGTCATCTGCACCCGCTTCAAAGCCCTTGATCTTTTGCTCCAACGTATCGTTGGCCGTCAGCATCATAATGGGCAAACGGGCAAAGCTGGGTTTAAGCCGCAGACGGCGACAGACTTCGTACCCGTCCATGCCTGGCATCATGACGTCCAAGATGATCAGGTTTGGCTGAATGTCGTCCACTTGCTCTAGCGCTTCTGGCCCATTTTGGGCAGTAAGGACCTCGTACCCCGCTTTCGACAACGTCACAGACACAACTTTTCGATTGACGGCGTCATCGTCTACAGCCAAGATGCGTGTTGTCATAGCTCGCGCTCCTTTGACACAAATATAGGAAAGACTCTACTGAAAAAAGATTCGGGGCAAAAGTGGGGTGCTGTCCCTATTGACCCCGCCAATTTGGAGTTTTTTCAGGGGAGTCAGGAAAGTTTTCCCTGCAAAGCCCCAAGACCCATTATCCTGAGACTCTCCCCCCATAAAACCCCGACTGGCATTTTATGCGAGAATATCGTCAGATAAAACCCTCCTACGGGGTTTTATGCAGGTTTTTTGACCACATAGAAATCCTACCTAAAATAGCACTTTCACTTCAATCACCCTACGGTCAAGCTGAGGCGCAGCGCCGGGTTTGCACTAGCACTCTCGCTTACCAGCAATTCCCGTTTTAGCATTATCGCCGCGTGATATAGCACCGTAGTAGCGACTTTAGTCGCTGAATTACGTGGCTCGAAAGACTGATAGTCCCCCCTCTCAAGTATTGGTGGCGAGCACTGTTTA
>DUEK01000171.1 GCA_011192155.1 Thermoflexia bacterium | reverse complement strand
TTCTTGAGGCTCCTTTCGGGCGGAATAAGGAATCATTGTCAACTCTGGTCATTATACACGATTTTTGGATTAGGAACAAATACAAATTACGAGTTGCCAGAGGATTTGCGGGACAGCCTGAACTATCGGTGCTTATCCGAGTGTATCTGCGGTCTAGCCCTGGCCTCTGCAAGTGTTAATTTTGTCGGCCAACCAGCATGCTCTCGGAGAGCAGATTCTTGACCTGCCGCCGCCGGGTAGCGGGCAAAAAACCCGCCATTACAGATTTGCGCCCCGGATTATCGAGATGGTGCGGAAAAATTTTCGCTATCTCGTGCATCGCGTGGGCACTTGACAAGAGTTGTGCCGAAAAGTAGAATATAGCCACTATTATGATTAGCATTATGGTCAACTACGATCAGCAAACTGGCGGCGATTTGCAACTTTGAAGACCCTTGCACCCTTTGCTATTCTAATCATCCTGATTCTATGCACAGCCTGCACGGAGCCGACTGTGCAGCCGACGCCTGTGCCATCCCCCACACCCTCTCCCACGCCCAAACCCAAAATTCTCACCGTCTGCCTGCTCGACGAGCCTGATAGCCTCTACCTTTACGGCAGCGATAGCTTGGCCGCTCAACACATCTGGCAAGCCATCTATGACGGGCCGCTCGATAGCCGCACCTATGCTCACCAGCCCGTCATCTTCACCGACCTCCCCAGCCTCGCCAACGGCAGCGCCGTCGTGGAGACGATCACGGCCCAGGCCGGCGACCATGTGCTAGCCGTTGGTGGAGAAGTGGTTGAACTGACCCCTGGCGTGACGGTCGAGGACGCCGGAGGACAGTGCGTGACCTTTGACGGCACACCGATTCCGATGGTGCGCATGATCGTTACCTTCACACTCCGACCCGACCTGCACTGGGCCGACGGCGCGCCCATCACCGCCGACGACTCGGTCTTTTCCTTCGAACTTGCCGCTGACCCCGCCACCCCGATTGACAAACACGCCATCCTCCGCACCGCCGACTATCGCGCCGCCAACGCTCGCACGGTCGTCTGGAGCGGTGTGCCCGGATTTCTGGATCATTTCTACTATTTGAACTTTTACCATCCGCTGCCGCGCCACGCTTGGGGGAGTGTCTCCGCCGCCAGTTTGCTCAACGCCGAAGGCTCGACGCGGCGACCCTTGGGGTGGGGCGCTTTTGTCATCCGCGAGTGGGTGCGCGGCGACCACCTCACTGCTGCGCGCAACCCTTTCTACTTTCGCGCCGCAGAAGGTCTGCCCCACTTGGATGAGATTGTCTTCCGCTTTATCCCCGATCCGACAAAACTGGCGCAGGAACTCTTGGCCGGTCGCTGCGACGTGGTCACACACGATGCGGCCGCCCCGGTGCTCGCCGCGCTGCCCAACCAGCTCCCGGTCGAGATGTTCACCGCCCCCGATTCTCGCTGGGAATTGCTGGCTTTCGGCATCAGCCCGGCCCCGGGCTACGAGCGGCCTGATTTCTTTGAGGATGTGCGCGTGCGGCAGGGGATTGCCCACTGCATAGATCGGCAAGTGTTGGCGGAGCGGGTACTGCACGGCTACCTGCCCCCTGATCACCCACTCTACGCTGGCGGCGCGCTGACCACCTGGGAATACGACCCGGTCGCAGGCCAGGCGCTCCTGGCGAACGCCGGCTGGTACGACGATGACGGCGACAGCGTGCGCGAGGCGCACAACATCCCCGGTATTGCCGACGGGACGCCGTTCCAGGTCGTCTATCACACGACCGACGACCCGCTGCGCGTTCAGGCGGCGCACCTCGTTCGGGAGAACCTGGCCGAGTGCGGCATCCAGAGCAGCGTGGAGACCTTGCCCCCAGAGATGCTCTTTGCGTCGGGGCCGGAGGGCGCGCTCTTTGGCCGCCGCTTCGACCTGGCGCAGTTCTCCTGGCGCATCACGCCCGACCCGCTGTGCGATCTGTTCCTCAGCAGCCAGATACCCGACGCGGGCCGCTGGGGTAAGCCCAACGTTGCCGGTTTCCTCGACGACGAGTACGACTCCGCCTGCTCGGCGGCGTTGGCGGCTTTTCCTGATAGTGCAGAATACGCTGCTGCGCACATCGAGGCCCAGCGCATTTTCTCTGAACGCTTGCCGGCGTTGCCGCTCTTTCAGCGTCAGAAGGTCACGCTGGCCTGCGCTGCGGTCGTCGGCCTAGTGCCCGACTCCACTCAACCATCTGAGCTTTGGAACATTGAACAGCTCGACCTGCGGCCCTGATTGGGAACTTTTCTGTGCAATTATCCCACCAGCAATTCCCGTTTTGTAGCCGCGATTTCCAAATCGCGTGCATTTTGCCGCGTAAAGCGTCCTGCGCGATTGCGAAATCGCGGCTACGATCTGACTTTTCTCCCATAACGGGAATTGCTGTTATCCCACATAGACGTGGTTTCCATGCCGCGTATTACATGTAGGAGCAGACCTTGCGCCGACTGAAAAGATACGCCGGCTGCCCAAAGGCCGCTTTACACCAACCCCGTATTGAACTATAATATCTGTGTCTGTTCTGGAACATTTGATCGAATAACACAATGGGAGGTGCAAAATGTACGTCAGAAGAATTAGTATTCTCTTTGTCGTTTTCGCTCTTGGTGTGTTTGGGATGGCTTTGTTACCTCGGCCTGCGATGGCGGACGGTGGCTGGCACGCCGAATTTTTCGATAACCAAACGCTCTCTGGTTTCCCCGTTTATTCTTGGGATGAGCCGTGGATCGGCCACGAGTGGGGCACTGACGCGCCGTCACCGGGCCTGATTTACGAGCACTTTTCCATCCGCTGGACGCGTTCCTTGCAGACGGAGAAGGAGCGCGTGTATCAATTCTGCGCTATGGCCGACGACGGCGTGCGTATCAAAGTAAACAACGTCTGGGTGCTGGACGAGTGGCACGCCAACAACGGCATCGCCTACTGCGGCAGCCAATACACCTTGCCCAAAGGGGAGTACGAGGTGCAAGTTGAGTATTACGAGAACGGGGGTGAGGCCCTGATCTATGTGTGGTGGGAAGATGTCGAGCCGTTTTCCCCTTTCACCCCCGTCATCTCCCCTGACTCTGAATCTTCCTCGGCGCCCGTTCCTTCTGTATCATCCGATGGGCCGGCGCCGTTCGACGCCTGGTACGGTGAGTACTTTGGCAATCGCGGTCTTTCCGGACAACCCGACCGCATACGACTGGACCCCTGGATCGGTTTTGATTGGGATGTGGGAGCGCCGTTCGCGGGGATGACGAATGAAGTGTTTTCGATTCGCTGGAGGCGTTCGGCGATGCTCGAGGTGGGTTATTACAAGTTCTGTGCCATGGCCGATGATGGCGTGCGTATGTGGGTGGACGATGCGCTGGTCCTGGATAAATGGTACGATAACGACGGCGCTATCCACTGCCACACGCTCCACATGACCGAGGGCGTGCATCAAGTTCACGTCGAGTATTACGAGGACAGAGGGAACTCGTTCATCTATGCCTGGTGGAGGGAGGAGCAGCCGCACCGTTGGTATTAGGTGTTGTTCAGATTGCCACAAAGTTATTTTGAACAAGCCATCAGCCTGCTTTTTGTACTCTCTGAGGGCAAAGTTTGTAGTCAGGCGCGAAACCTAGGCTGAGCATCCTCTTTGCTTGTATAGAAGGGCCGGGCGTCTCGTCCGGCCCTTTTTGCTTGCCCAAATCGTCCCCCTGGGTTACAATGCCACTCCACATGGAGACTACCGCGCATAACCAACGCCGGAAATCGCTCGTCCTGCTGGCCTGGTGCCTGCTTTTTCTGCTGGCCTGGTCGCTTTGGTTGTGGCAGCTCGATTTCAGCGATTTGACCTTTGACGAGACGGCCACCTACTCGGTGGCCCACCGGCCCTTTTTGGAAATCCTGAGCTATCTCAGAGAGGCGGTGCGCGAGCACCCGCCCGTCTACTACTTGTTGCTCCACGCCTGGACGTTGGCGGCGGGTACGGGCGAGTTTAGCATGCGCTTCTTCTCCGTCGGCGCGGGGATGGTCGGACTGGCGCTGACCGGCCGGCTGGCCCGCCTGGCGCTGAACCGTCCTGCCGGCGCTCTCACTCTCCTGCCCGCGCTTTTGCTCGTCACCGTGCCGGGGCTGGCCTATTACGTCCGCAGCGCGCGCATGTATAGCCTGGGCGTCGTGTGGACGCTGCTTTCGGCCATTCTCTTTCTGCAGGATTGGCTGCCGGCGAAGGAGTGGCCGCGCCGCGTCGCCATCGCCGGATTGGTGACCGTTCACTTTCTGGCGCTCTTTACTCACTATTACCTGCTCCTGTTCATACTCGTGCAACCTCTCGTCCTGCTAATCGCCCGGCGCTGGCAGCCCTTCCTGGCTTGGTGCGGGGGCCACATTATCCCGGCATTGGCGGGCCTGGCTTGGCTCTGGCTATCGCCTGGCCTGCGGATGACGGCCGGTAGCTTGATACCCCATTTTGCCCTGGATGCGCCGGGCAGCCTCCAGGTGTTGCGGCTGTTGGGCAATGTACTCTTCAGTCCGGTGCAGGGGGTCTCTTTTAGCTTGCTCTACCAACTGCTCGCCCTGATCGGCGGAGGTTTGCTTTTTGCCTTGTACCACCGCCGGGAGGTCGGCGTGTGGCTGACACTGACGTTGGTTCTGCCGCCGGCGTTGGCCTACGTTCTGCCCCATCCTCCCCAACCGCGCTTTTTGATTTTCCTGATCCCCCCGGCGACTCTGACAATGGGATTTTTGTGTATGGCCCCATTGCGTCTCGCTAAACACCACCGTGATGATGACCGCTGGCTGGCCCGATGCGCGTCGTTTGGTCTCGCGCTGCTGGGAGCGGGACTGCTGGCGACCAGCGGCCTGTACGACGTCATCTCTTACGAGCGCTCCAACTATGGCCGTGTGTTGGAGACGATCCAGGCCCACGCCCGCCCCGGCGACGCGATGCTTTTCTACGGGCCGTGGCAACGTGTACAGTTCAAGTATTACGATCCGGGCGACATGCCGCCCCGCACATCGCTGCCGCGCCGCGCGCCGCCGCACCTGGATCCAGACGAGGCCGAGCCGGTGCTGGAAAGCCTGATGCCCAAGTACGACCGGCTGTGGGTGCTGCCCGCCGCCGTGGATGACGTGGATCCCGCGCACTTTGTCGAGGGCTGGCTGCGTACCCGCATGCACAGGGTATGGGATACGGGGTACTTTAGCCTCTATCTGCCCCCGCTGCCCTCCGACGC
>DUEK01000170.1 GCA_011192155.1 Thermoflexia bacterium | reverse complement strand
GTTTTTCTCTGTGCCCTCCGTGCCTCTGTGGTAAGATGTGGGTAATCACCAAAACGACGCAGGATTGGCGGATTAGACGAGGCAGGATTGACAGATTAGACGAGGCAGGATTGACGGATTAGACGATGCAGGATTAATCAAAATTCCTGATTCTGACGGTTTTCTGTGGTTGAGCATCCTGAGTAGCGCGAACAGCGTGAGCGCGTATCGAAGGGTGCGATTTTACAACGTTTTACGGTATTCTTCGCATCCCCTTCGACAGGCTCAGGACTCGGCTTCGATACGGCCTTTGGCCTACTCAGGATGCTCCGCAGACTTGAACCACAGAATCCGTCAGAACTAGCAAAATCTGTCAAATCTTGCCGATCGTGTTCTGATTGGGAGAATGTCTATGGAAGAGCGTTTACAGAAAATCCTGGCCCGCGCCGGACACGGCTCGCGTCGCTCCTGCGAGGACTTGGTCCGGCAGGGGCGGGTCGCCGTCAACGGGCGAACGGCGCAACTGGGCCAAAAGGCGGACCCGCATCGTGATAACATCACTCTGGACGGGAAACCGGTGCAGACCGGCGGCCCTCTCGTCTACGTCGCGCTTCACAAACCGCGCGGCATTCTCTCTGACGAGGGAGATGGTTCGGGCCGCCTTTCCACCGTGCTGGATCTGGTGTCGCTGCCGGAACGCCTTTTCCCGGTGGGACGGCTCGATCTGCGGAGTGAGGGGTTGATCCTCCTCACCAACGATGGGGATATGGCTTACCGGCTGACCCATCCCCGTTTCGCTCACGAGAAAGAGTACCACGTGCTGGTCGAGGGTGAGCCGGACGAGGCTACGTTGAGCAAGTGGCGGCGCGGGGTGTTCCTGGATGGCCGGCGGACCGCGCCCGCTATCGTCTCTATCCTCCGCCGCGAGGAGGCGTACACCTGGCTGCGGGTAGTATTGCGCGAGGGCCGCAAGCGCCAGATCAGGCGGGTGGGGGCGATGCTGGGCTATCCCGTGCATCGGGTTATCCGTATGCGCATCGGGCCGCTGCGACTGGGGAACCTAAAGCTAGGGCAATGGCGAAAACTCACTGGCGCGGAGGTGAGCGCGCTGCGATCGTCCGTGCGGAAACCACGCCAGAGCAAGAAACGACGCGGGGGTAAAAAACGACGTTGAATCCAGCTACGATCGCCATCGACGGCCCGGCTTCTTCTGGCAAGAGCACTGTTGGCGAACTGCTCGCCCAGCGGCTGGGTTACCTTTACTTTGATACCGGCGTGATGTACCGCGCCGTGACCTGGGCCGCGCTCGACCGGGACATACCCATCGAGGATGAGCCGGCGGTGACGGCGCTGGCGCAGCAACTCCGCATCAAAGTCACCCCGCCGACGCTGGACGACGGCCGCCAGTACACCGTCCTGGCCGATGGGACAGACGTCACCTGGGCCATTCGCGCGCCGGAGGTGAACGGTAACGTCTCGCCCGTTTCGGCCTACGCTGGCGTGCGGGAGGCGCTGGTGCGCCAGCAGCGGCAGGTGGCGGCGCAAGGACCGGTGGTGATGGTGGGGCGCGACATTGGCACTGTTGTCTTGCCCGATGCTGAACTCAAGGTTTATCTGGACGCCAGCGTCGAAGAGCGGGCGCGGCGCCGCTGGTTAGAGGAGCAAGCGCGGGGGAAGGAGGTTGACTATGACGTGGTGCTGGCCTCAATGCGCCGCCGTGATGGGATTGACAGCACCCGCCAAGTCTCGCCGCTGCGCGTGGCCGAGGACGCCGTTGTTCTGGACACGACCGGTCTGAGCATCGAGGACGTATTGGCCGAGGCGGAGCGACTCGTCGAGGAGCAGGGATGCCGGCCGGACTGATCGCCGCCGTCGCCGCCGGCACCCTGGCCGAACGAGTTGGCCTGCGGGCGGGTGATGAGCTGCTCTCTATCAACGGGAATCTGTTGCGCGATCTCATTGACGCGCGCTTTTACTCGGCCGAGGAGCGGTTGGCGTTGCGGGTGCGCCGGGACGGGCGAGAGTTCGAGGTCGAGGCTGGGCGAAGCTACGACGAGCGACTGGGTCTGGAGTTCGCCCAGCCCACTTTTGACGGCATCCGCCGCTGCGATAACCGTTGCGAGTTCTGCTTTGTGGCCCAGATGGGGCCGGGGCTGCGCCGCTCCCTGTACGTCAAAGATGACGACTATCGCTACTCTTTTCTTTTTGGCAACTATATCACGCTGACCAATTTGGACGAGAGCGATTGGGCGCGCATCGGCCAGCAGCATCTCAGCCCGCTCTACGTCTCGGTTCACGCCACCGACCCCGGTTTGCGCCGCCGCATCCTCTGCAACCCCACCGCCCCCGACATAATGGCCCAGTTACACCGCCTGGCCGACCTGGAGATCGAGGCGCACACGCAGATCGTGGTGACGCCTGGCCTCAATGACGGTGTGCACCTGGATCGTTCCATCACCGACCTGGCCGATTTGTACCCGGCGCTGCGCTCGGTCAGCGTCGTGCCGGTGGGCCTGACCAAATATCATCGGGGCGGTTGTCGCGCTCACACGTTGGACGAGGCGCGGGCTGTCTTTGAGCGGGTAGTCGGCTGGCAGACGCGGCTGCGGGAGCGGCTGGGGGTCAATTTTGCCTATCTCTCTGACGAGTGGTATCTGCGGCTGGGAGAAAACGTTCCACCGCTGGCGGCCTATGACGGCTTGGACTTGACCGAGAACGGTGTGGGGTTGGTGCGTCAGTTCCTCTCCGAACCCCTAATCCCCAATCACGAATCCCAAACCCTCGTGACGGGGACGCTGTTCGCTCCGCTGCTGCGGCAGGCGGCGGCGGAGTTTGCCAACGTGGAGGTCGCGCCGGTGGTCAACCGCTTCTTTGGTGAGACGGTGACGGTGGCGGGGCTGCTGACGGGGCGGGATGTGGTGGCCCAGTTGCAGGAGCGAGACTTGGGTGATGTGGTGGCGCTCCCAGCGGCAATGTTTGGTGGGCCGGAGGGGCAATCGTTGGACGAGATGTGGCCGCAGGGGATCGGAGAGGCGTTGGGGCGGAATGTGGTGGCGGGTGACATCAGGCGCGACGATGGGAGTCGGGTATGACGAGGAGTGATAGCGCACCCATTGATGCAAAAATCGGCGCATTCATCATTCTTCCGCTCGACTTGACAACCTGTCGGACTAGAGTATAATGCCGCTCTGGGTAATCGCTTTGTGGGACGCTATCCCTAAAACAGACCAAAGACGGATCTTGGTGGGGAGAAATTCCTATAAAGCTCTAGACTTGGTCTTTGAAGGGGTCTAGTTCCATAAAAGCGATTACCCTATAATGTCAATCATCTTGTAAGGAGGTACGACACATGCGCGCTGCAAAGTTCAATCTTTTTGCGCTCCGGCCTTGCGATATCGGCGGGTCTCAGTTGCCTTGTCGCAGTGCGCACGTCTACTGAAAAGTTGACATAACGCCATCACAGGCCGTGAGCGCATTGCGACGCCCACGGCCTTTTTATTTCTCACATATCCGTCAGTTTGTTGAGAGGCCGTGGACAATGCCCACGGCCTTGTTTTTATGAATAGGAGCAATCAGGGATAAGTACAATGGCAATGAACAATGATGCAATTCGGACGGTGATCTTTGATTTTGGCGGCGTGCTGAGGCGCACCGTCACCCGCGCGCCGCGCCGCGAACTGGAACAGCGGCTCGGCCTGGAGCCGGACGGCGCGAGCGAGGCGGTGTTTGGCAGTCCGCGCTGGGACGACGTCCAGCTTGGGCGCATCAACATCACCGAGTTCTGGGCCGACGTGGGCCGGCGGCTAGGGCTGGATGCTGGTGAATCGGACGAGTTCCGGGAAGCCTTCTGGTCGGGCGACCGGCTGGACGAGGATCTGGTGGCCCTCATTCGCCATCTGCGCGACGCGGGTTACCGCACTGCGTTGCTCAGCAATGCCCCGGCAGGCCTGCGCCTCCTCCTGGATGAACTGGGCATCGCTGACGCCTTCGATGTGACCGTCATCTCTGGCTGCGAGGGGTTGATGAAACCAGACCCGGCGATCTTTGAGCTGGCGTTGGCGCGGCTGGGCGCGCGGGCGGATGAGGCGGTTTTTGTGGACGATTTCAGGGTCAACGTAGCGGCGGCCCGGCAGGTGGGGCTGCATGCGGCGCGCTTCCGCGGGCTGGCGCCGTTGCGCAAGCAGTTGCGCGAGTTGGGCGTGCGTGTGCCCGACCCCGCGCTGGAGCCTCTGCCAGACATCCGCGCCATCATCTTTGATTGGGGTGGGGTGGTAGAGGAGTTGACGGGAGACGCCCACTTGGCCGAGTGGGAGCAGCGATTGGCGCTGGAATCCGGTATGCTGGCGCGCGTGTTGTGGGGCCAGGTGTGGCGGCAGCTCTCGGTCGGCGCGATCAGCGAGGATGAGTACGCGGCCCGCGTCGCCGAGCGGTTGGGCCTCCCCGATTGGGAGGCTGGCCGCCGCTTTATGGCCGAGTTCTACGCCGGCGACCGATTTTACCAGCCGGTGGCTGCGGCTATCCGCGCTCTGCGTGGCCGTTACCGGCTTGCATTGCTCTCTAACGCTCCGCCCGGCCAAGCCGAGCGGGTGCGCGAGCAGTTTGGGTTCGATATTCACGCCGAATTCGATCTCTACATCAATTCCGCCCTCGTCGGCCTGCGCAAGCCCGATCCGGCCATTTTTTACCTGACGTTGGAGCGACTGGGCGTCGAGCCGGGGCAAGCGGTCTTGGTGGACGATATGGTGTACAACGTGGACGCCGCCCGCGAGTTGGGCATCCACACGGTGCAGTTTGTAGACCCGGCTACGTCGCTGGCAGAGTTAGAGTCGCTGCTGGGGTTGGAACATGGATTGGCAGGATTAACGGATTAGTGAATTTGCGAATTTACGAGTGTGGAGGTTGTCATGTCGGCATCTATTGAGTTTGATTTCAAAAATACGGTTTCTGACAACCGGTTGCTTGGGTTGTGGCGTATGATGACCGGTTTTCGCTGGCTCTATCTGGGAGCGGTGGGCGGCGTGGGTGTCGCGGCTGTGTTCAGGATGGGCGTTTATCTATTGCTGCGCTACTTTGTGGACGACGTGCTGTCCCAGAAGCATTTTGGCGTTTTGCCGTTGGTCGGGTTGGGCTTTGTGGGCCTGGCGTTGGCCCAGGGTGTGTTCACCTTTCTCAGCGGGCGTTGGGCGGCCCAGACGGCGGAGGGGGTCACGCTCCGGCTGCGTAATTACTTGTACGATCACATTCAACGGCTGTCATTCACCTATCACGATCAGACCAAGACCGGCGAGTTGATCCAACGCGCCACCTCGGACGTCGAGGCCGTCCGCCTCTTTTTCGCCGACCAGGCCATCGGCGCGGGTCGTATCTTGCTGCTCTTTGCGGTCAACTTTGTGGCGCTGCTGAGCTTGAACACACGGCTGGCGCTGCTTTCAGTTCTGGTGGTGCCGTTGGTCGTGATCATGTCGCTCTTCTTTTTCAAAAGGATCTCACAGGCTTATGAAAAGTTCCAAGAGCAGGAGGCCAAGCTATCAACTACCTTGCAGGAGAACCTGACCGGCGTGCGGGTGGTCAAGGCGTTTGCCCGGCAGCCCTACGAACGGGACAAGTTCGAGCATGATAATTGGGAGCAGTTCCGGCGCGGACGGCGGCTGCTGACAATGCACTCCCTGTTCTGGCCGATTTCGGATATCTTGTGCGGCGGTCAAATGCTGGGCGGATTCTTTGCCGGCGCGCTGATGGCCATCAACGGCGCGATCACGGTGGGCGACTATCTGGCCTACACTGGATTGGTCGTCTGGCTCATCTGGCCGATGCGCAACCTGGGCCGCTTGATCGTACACATGTCCGCCGGGATGGTCTCTTACGGGCGAGTGACAAAGTTGATCAAGGAAAACCGCGAGCCTTTGGAGGAGGGGCGATACAAACCGTCCGGCAATGTGGATGGAGAGATCGTTTTTCGCGACGTCTGCTTCGAGTACGACGGTGCAGGCAGCGTGGTGCTGAGGGACATCAGTTTCCGCTGCGAGCCGGGGCAGGCGGTCGCTTTGCTTGGCTCGACCGGTTCCGGCAAGACCAGCCTGGTCAACCTGCTGCCCCGCTTCTACGAGTACAACGGCGGCAGTTTGACGCTCGACGGGGTGGAGTTGAAGGAGTATGCGCGTCATTACCTGCGCCGGCAGATCGGCATCGTGGAGCAGGAGCCGTTCCTGTTCTCCCGTACCATCCGCGAGAACATCACCTATGGGGTGGGACGAACGGTCTCTGATGAGGAGGTCGAGGCCGCCGCGCAGTCTGCCGCCATTCACGACGTGATCCTATCGTTCCCGGATGGGTACGACACGTTGGTGGGCGAGAGGGGCGTGACGCTCTCTGGCGGGCAGAAGCAGCGGGTCGCCGTCGCGCGCACGCTGCTCAAGGACCCGCGCATCTTGATCTTGGACGACGCTACCTCGTCGGTAGACACGGGAACCGAGGGGGAGATTCGCGCGGCGCTGGAATATCTGATGCAAGGACGCAGCACGTTCATCGTCGCGCACCGCATCCAGAGCGTGATGAACGCCGACTTGATCCTGGTGCTCGATCAGGGACGAATAGTGCAGCGCGGAACGCACGAGGAACTGATGGCGCAAGAGGGCGTCTATCGCCAAATCTATGATATGCAGGCTCGCATTGAGGGCGAGCTGGAGCAGGAGATGGATTATGTCACACTTGAAGTTTGAGGAAGAAGAATTTAGCACCGAGTTCAATGGCCGAACCGTTCTGCGGATTCTGGCCCAGGCTATGCCGCACTGGCCGTGGCTGGTTGGCTTTCTGTTAGCCATCACGTTGGTGTCTGGCATGGAATCGTATACCACCTATCTCAGCAAGCGCATTGTGGACGAGGGCATCCTGGCAGGCGATAGGGCCGCGCTCACACAGATCGTCATCACGTATGGCGTGTTGACCGTGATATCGGCTGCGGCGGTCTTTTGCTTTATCTTTTTGGCCGGTATCTTGGGAGAGCGCATCCGCTACGACCTGCGGAAAAAGATGTTCGAGCACCTGCAGGAACTATCTTTTTCCTACTTTGATCGGACGCCAGTGGGGTGGATCATATCGCGCGTCACTTCCGACTCGAGCCGCATGGCTGAGTTGGTGACCTGGGGGTTGTTGGACGTCACTTGGGGATTGATGAACATTGTCACGGCCCTTTACTTTATGTTGGTCATCAACTGGCGACTGGCTCTGATCGTGTTCGCCGCTATCCCGGTGCTGGTGGTCGTGGCGGCCCAGTTCAAGAAAAAGATCATCGTCGAGTACCGGCTGGTGCGCAAGCTCAATTCCAAGATCACGGGCGCGTACAATGAGAACATCCAGGGCGTGCGTGTGATCAAGGCGTTGTGCCGGGAGGAGGAGAACCTGGGCGAGTTTGGCGCGCTCACGGGCGAGATGTATCGCGCCTCCTACCGCGCGGCGTGGCTCTCGGCGCTGTTTCTGCCGACGGTGCAGTTTATCAGCGCCATAGCGATCGGCGGCATTGTCTGGTACGGCGGCTTGCAGGCCCAGGTGGGCGGCATAACCATCGGCGGCATTCAGGCGTTCGTCTCGTACATCACCTTTATGCTCTGGCCCGTCCAGGACCTGGCCCGCGTCTATGCCGAGATGCAGCACGCCATCGCCTCGGCTGAGCGCGTCTTTTCGCTGGTTGACGCTGTGCCGGAGGTGACCGACCGGGACGGCGCGGTTGACCCGGGCACTATTCGCGGCGACATCGAGTTCGATCACGTGGATTTTTGGTACGAGGAAGACAACCCGGTGTTGCAAGACTTTACGCTGAAGGTAAAGCGCGGCGAGACCATCGCGCTGGTTGGGCCGACGGGTGGAGGCAAGTCCACCATCGTCAACCTGGCGTGCCGCTTCTACGAGCCGACGGGCGGCGCCATCCGCATCGGCGGGCGCGACTATACCAAGCTCTCCTTGCACGCGATTCAATCGCGCATCGGCGTGGTGTTGCAGACGCCGCATCTCTTTTCCGGCACCATCCGCGAGAATCTGCGCTACGGCCGGTTGGACGCCACTGATGAGGAGATCGTCGAGGCGGCCAAGTTGGCCGGCGCGCACGATTTTATCGTCACGCTGGACAAGGGGTACGACGAGCAAGTAGGCGAGGGCGGAGGGCTGCTCTCGGTGGGGCAAAAGCAACTGGTCAGCCTGGCGCGCGCGATCCTGGCGCAGCCGGAGATCTTTATCATGGACGAGGCGACCAGTTCGGTGGATACGCTGACTGAGGCGTTGATCCAGCAGGGGATGGACGTGTTGATGGAGGATCGCACCAGCTTTGTCATCGCGCACCGGCTGAGCACGATCAAGCGGGCTGATCGCATCCTCGTCATCGAGGGCGGGCGCATCGCCGAGATGGGCTCCCACGCGGAACTCTTGCGCGCCGGAGGACACTATCACCGATTGTATACCAAGCAGTTCCGGCATCAGTTGGAGCAGGAGTACGATGTTTTCAAGCGGCCTGCGCCTAGTTTGGCGATGGCGGCGTGAGGTTGCAGCAGGGGCGCAGCACCGCTGCGCCCCTGTATGAGATGGGGGAATGGTCAATAGGTGGATATTCGAGCACACAATCGCATCGCGTGGGATAAAAATGTGGCATGGGGGGAAAATCGCTGGACGATTCCGGTCAGCCCGGAGGCCGTCGCCGCTGCGCGGCAGGGGCGCTGGGAGATTTACTTGACGCCTACGAGGCCGGTTCCAGAGGCGTGGTTCCCGGCTTTGCCAGGTTGCAATGTCCTGTGTCTGGCTTCGGGCGGCGGGCAGCAAGGGCCGATTCTGGCCGCGGCCGGCGCTAACGTGACGGTCTTTGACAACTCGCCAAAGCAACTGGCGCAAGATCGAATGGTGGCTGAGCGAGAGTCGCTTGATATTGTCACTGTTGAAGGGGATATGCGAGACCTTTCAGAGTTCCCGGGTGAGAGCTTTGACTTGATAGTTCATCCGGTCTCCAACCTATTTGTTCCCGACGTCAGGCCGGTGTGGGCGGAGTCGTTCCGCGTGCTGCGGCCTGGGGGCGCGCTGCTGGCGGGGTATAACAACCCGGCGCGATACCTGTTCGATTGGGAGTTGTACGAGCAGGGAATACTCGAGGTCAAGCACGCGCTTCCCTATTCCGATGCAGCCAGATTGTCTGAGGAGGAGAAACGACGATACCTTGAAGGGGGCGAGTTTCTCGAGTTCAGCCACACTTTGGAGGATCAAATCGGTGACCAGATAGAAGCAGGCTTTCTGCTCGCTGGTTTGTACGAGGATTATGACAGAGAAGATGATAACGACGCGCTCTCCAAGTACATGCCCGTTTACGTTGTCACGCGGGCGGTAAAGCTATAACGCAAGTTTTGAGGTATCATGATCGCCATAAACCTGGATCGCGTAACCGTCACCTACATCTCAGAACCGGTTTTCGAGCGTCTCTCGTGGGAGATCCACGACGACCGCGTGGTGGGCCTGATCGGACCGAACGGGTGCGGCAAGAGCACGCTGCTCAAGCTCATCGTCGGCGAATTGACGAGCGACACTGGCTTTACCGTTCGCCGGAAAGGGTTGACCATTGGCTACCTGCAGCAGGAGCCTCGGCTGGAACCGGCCCGCACTGTGTGGCAGGAGATGTTGGCCGCCTCGACCGAACTGAAACGGATTGAGGATGAATTGACCCACGTCGAGGCCCGCCTGGCCGACCCGGTCGTCTATGGGGACGAAAAAAAGTTGACGCGGGCGCTGGATCGCCAAGCGCGGTTACTGGACGAGTATGAGCGGCTCGGCGGCCCCGGCTACGAGGGGCGCGTCCGCTCGACGTTGCGCAGCCTGGGATTCAGCGACGCTGATTGTGACCTGCCGGTGGGTGTGCTCAGCGGCGGCCAGAAAAAGTTGGTCGGCTTGGCAAAGCTGCTAGTCACCCAACCCGATCTCCTCCTGCTCGACGAGCCGGACAATCACCTCGACCTGGAGGGCAAGGCCTTTCTGGGGCGGTTCATTCGCGGCTACAAAGGAGCGGTCATCATCGTCTCCCACGATCGTTACTTGCTAGATATGGTGGCGGACGAGATCGTCGAGCTGGAAGATGGCCGGCTGGCGCACTACCCCGGCAACTATTCCGAGTATGCCTTTGAGAAGCAGATGCGATTGTTGCGGCAGCAGCAACTCTACCAGGTGCAGCAGAAAGAGATCAAGCGGTTGGAACAGGCCGCCAAGCGGCTGATGACCTGGGGAGCGGTGTACGATAATGTAAAGTTCATCCGGCGCGGAAAGAACATTCTCAAGCGGTTGGAGCGGATGGATCGCCTCGACAGGCCCGTGCTGGAGCGCAAGCGCATGGGGCTGGAACTCGAAGGCTGGCGCGGCAGCAACAAGGTGCTAGAGATCGTTGATCTGGACAAAGAGTTCGACGATGCAATTATCCTGGCCGGTCTTGATCTGCTCTTGTGGCGGGGGGAGCGGGTAGGGCTGGTGGGGCCGAATGGGGCCGGCAAGTCGCTGCTTTTTCGGCTCATCCTCGGCCAGGAGACGGTCAGCGGTGGCGGTGAGATCAAGATCGGGCCGAGCGTCAAGGTGGGCTACTATGCTCAGGAGCACGAGACGCTGGACTATGACCGCACCTTGATCGAGACGGTGCGTTACGCGGCCAAGCTTTCGGAGGAGGGAGCGGTGCGCTTTTTGGGCCGCTTTCTCTTCACCTACGAGCAGGCCCGAGGGCGGGTGGCGAATCTATCCGGCGGGGAGCGCAGCCGTTTGCAGATGGCCTTGCTCATGCTCTCCGGCGCCAATTTTCTACTGCTCGACGAGCCGACCAACAACCTGGACATTCCCTCTGCCGAGGTACTGGAAGATGCCTTGGCCGATTTCGAGGGGACGGTGCTCGTTATCTCCCACGACCGGTATTTCCTCGACCGGGTAGTGGGTCGCATCGTAGAGTTGGACGAGGGCGCGCTGGCCGAGTACAGCGGCGGCTACAGCGACTATCAGGCGGCGAAAGCGACTCGGTAAAATATGGTGAAAGGCGCGTCTACGATCTTTCTATCGGTCCACACCAAAACTCAGAGCGGGCGCCACATCATCGGCAAAGCGCGTCCCGCCATCGCCCCACACCGGTCGCCGCGCACCGCTGCCGATGTTGTACATCCCTACCAGTAGTCTGTACTCCCCTGGCGCAAGTCCTCCCGGCGCGGGGAGCCAGCGCACGTCGCGCACCACATCCCCGGCCTGGCACAACCAGAAGGGAAACGTGTTCGCCAGCGCCAACCCATCCGCCTGGCTCACCAGCCGCCCCTGCTCGTCAAATAGCTGAGCAAAGACTGCATCCCCAACCTCTGGATGTTCCTCAGTTGACCAGATCAACACGACGGTCAGGCCGTCCGATTCTGGCGTTGCCTGGGCGTCGAGCAGGCTGATGCCCCCATCGAAACGCGCCAGTGGCCGCGCCGTCGCGCTGTCGCCCACGCCGCCGGCCTCGACCAGCCGTATCTCCTCCTCCCCGTATAGCGCCACATAGACCCTGTCCACGTCCCGAATCGCCCGGCCCAGCGTTTCCCAATCCTGCGCCTCGCCCCACGAGCCGTACCAGTAAGGCTGATCTTGCTGGATGTTGGCAAAGGTGGCCGCTTGCACGTCCACGTCGAGGCCGGTGTTGGCCCAGACAAAGTCCACCATGCCGACGTAGCCGGGCAGAAACGCGACCCCTTCTACGCTCACAGGGAAAGCGTTCTCCTTGTAGGCCGCCCAGGCGGGCAGATTGACAAAGAGGAGTGAGTCGTCAGGCGACGCCTGGCTCACCTCCACTGCCTGTTGCGCCGGGCGAGCGACCAATTCGAAGAGGGCTATGCGTTGGCGCAGAAAGGCTAGGCTGGGCAGCAGGATCAGAGCTAATGCTCCCGTTCGCAAGGCTAATCCCAGCCGTTGAGTGGACGGCAGCCCCGCCACCGCCCAGCCCCACAGACAAGCCACGCCGACCGAAGGGATGTATAGGAGACGAGGCGCGGTATCCACGTAGGCCGCTGAAAGCGCGACCAGCGGCGGCAGCATCGTCAGCGCCGCCCAGCCCCAGCCCAAGCCAAAGCGCCGCCACCATCCTAGCCTGGCGTAACATAACGCCAGCGCAGCCAGGGAAATGGCCACGCCCCAACCCACCGCCTGCCCCACGCTCCAGCTCCACTGGTCGGCGAACCGGGCGGCGGCAAACTGGAGCGGGAAGGTCACGCCCTGAGCGAAATAAGTTGCCTTTTGCAGCAGTTGCTCCACCTGCCCCATCCGCTCCAACAGCCCCGCCGGGCCTCTCGCTCCCCAGCCCAACCAGACTGCCAGGTAGAGAACCGGCCCGGTCAGGGTGGGGGCGATCCTTGTGATCATCTTGGCCTTTGTGGCCGTCTGCGCCTTTGTGGCCGCTCTGGGCGCCGCCCATTCGTAGAGCAGCACCAGTCCGACCACGGTCAACCCGGCCTCGTTGGCAAAAGGGGCCAACAGCCCGGCCAGCCAGGAGGCGGCCATCCACCCCCAATCCCCGCGCCGGCCGCGGCTGTAAAAGAGCAGGGCCAGCAGGATCAAAAAAGCGCCCAGCAGATGAGTCAGCGCCCCCACCCATAGCACCGCCTGGTAGGAGAAAGGGTACAGGACAAAGACCAGCCCCGCCGCCCAGGGGAGCCAGGTTGATGTCCCCGCGTTCAGCCGCCGCGTCAGCGCGACCACCAGCCAGCTGTTGGCGATGTGGAGGAGCAAGTTGAGCGCGTAAAACCCGGCCGGGCTGTAAAAACCAACCGTGTGCCGCCACAGATACCAGATGAGAGATGGCAGGGGGCGATAGCTGGCGAAGGAGCTGGAGGGTAGCAGCAATTCAGCCGCATCGTGGGTTTCGACCCAGCGGAAGTGATACATGTCATCGGAGTAGAAGGGCAGGCCCAGCCCCGGCCCATAGACAAAGGCAGCGACCGCCGCCACCACCAGGCCAATCAGGACAAAACGCCATTCTTGCCACTTGCCGCTTGCCGCTTGCATCTTGCCTCCTGCCTCTTGTACCTATGGATAATACACTGCTTCCCAGCGGTCAAGCTCGTCTGTGGCAGCGCTCTCCAGCCGCCAGCCAGCGGGCGTTAGCGCGACTGTCCACTCGACGTCCCACAATGTGGCGATGATGCGCCCATCAATGTTGTCATAGGCCCGCACCTGGGCGACGACGGCGGCGATATCCCCGCTGCGCCTGATCTCGTGTACCGCGCCAACCTCTGCCGCGACGGTGGAGACAAAGCCAGCCATCCACTCGTCGGCTGGCGCAGCAGCCTGAGACTCGGGACTGAGCAAACCGTAGGCCCCTGGCAGGTCTCGGTCGTCCACCGCCAGGTAGAAGGAAATGACGGCGTGCTCTGGCGTGTCGGTGCGGTAAGCGTGGGGGCGGTCGAGGTAGAACCAGGTATAGCGCTCCCATGTCCAGCCGTAGTTGGCCCCGTCCCAGGTGTGAACCGCCTCCCACACCAGATCGTCCCCGGCATCGTAGCCGACAAAGACCTCGTCGGCCAGGTCCCCATCCGCGTTCTCCAGTCGCACGCCGGCGTCTCCTTCGAAAAAAGCCAGCAAAGCGTAGGTCTCTCCGTCCCAGGTAAAGACGTGAAGCAGATCGGTGCTGGTTCCCGCGTGTCCCCAGACGATAATCTCGACTCGCCCGTCGCCGTTCATATCGCGCACTTCTAATTCGCAGTTGGCGTACTCGCCTAGGCCGTATTTCTCCTCTTTGAGCGGTTGCAGGTCGCGCCAGGCATCGCCATCGAGGATGAAGGCTCTCAGTTGAGGCGGCTCGCCGGGCTGCAAGTATAACCCCACCCACTCCGGCTCCCCGTCGGCGTCGGTATCCTCCCAGCGCAAGCACAGCGGCTCGACGCCCTCCGCTTCCAGCCGCGCCTCTCCGGCGGCGACGTTGGCAGCAACGGCGGCCGGATCGAGTGTGGGAGCGGGGGGCGGCGTGGGGGTGAGAGTGGGCGCGGGCACGAGTGTAGGTGTGGGTGATGGCGGCGGCGCAGGTGTCGTGGGTGTAGGTGTGGGCGCGATAGTGGTTGGGAGAGGTGTCGGCCTGCAGGCGACCAGTAGCGCCGCCAGGGTGAGCACGGACGGGAAAAGCGCAATATAGCGCCTTGGTCGCTGTAAGAGTTCTCTACTCATCATTTGCAGATTATACCATAGAACAGGGATTCTGTGGCATCAATGGATCGAAAACTTGAAGGTTTTCCGAAGCCTTTCATCAATAAAGGGAAGCGCAGTGACTCCTTCAGGGTTTGTCCGCACATGTTGCATAAATACTAGAAATGTGCTATAACGCTTATATGGATGGCTCACCTATATCCTCGCAAAAAGATATTGAGGGATTCTTTCTCTCGCTGCTTTCTGATCTGGAGGAAGATGACCTGAGGGAATTGGCCGAGGCAGCGGAAGTACGCTTTCTCCCACCCGGCACGGTCATTTGCCGCGAGGGAGATGAAGGAGACGCTGTCTATGCTATCGTCGAGGGGGAATTGGAGATACTCCAACAACTGGACGACGAGAACGAGCGCCACCTCCACTATACCGGGCCTGGCGAGTTCGTCGGCGAGATGGCTATTCTTAAACAAGGCGCTCGCAGTGCCACCGTCCGCACCTCCCAGCCTACCACCATCATAGAAATTGGGCGAGAATCTTTTATGAAGGTCTTGAAGCGCAGTCCCACGCTGGGATTTCGCCTGCTGGTGCGTCTCACCGACCGGTTGCGCGATTCCGATCAGCAGGCCATTGCCGAACTGCGCCGCGCCAACGAGGAGCTGACTTGCGCACTCAAACAACTGGCGCGGATAGACAAGACAAAAACCGACTTTATTCAGGTATCGGCTCACGAACTGCGTACACCGGTGGCCTCTTTGTTAGGATACGCACAGATGTTAAGCGATAACTCCAATGTGCAGGAGAATCCTCAACTACAAGTGTTAACAGAGGGAATCGTGACTGGCACTAAGCGGCTCCACCGCGTCTTTAACAGCATCCTGGATGTCTCGCGGGTGATGACCGATGGGCTTGAGATTCGCCGCAGCCCGGTGAGTATGGCCGTTATCTTTGACGGCGTCGCTGTGGAACTCGGCCCGGCGCTAGAGGAACGGGGCCTGACACTGGAGCAAGAAGGGCTTGGTAGTTTGCCCATCTATTCGGGCGATCCCGATCTTTTGTACAAAGCGTTCTACCAATTGGTGAACAACGGCATCAAATATACGCCAAACGGAGGGCGAATCAAGGCCAGCGGGCAGGTGATCGAGTCGCCCGACCTGGGACAGTGTATCGAGATCGTGATAGAAGACACCGGCATTGGCATCGCCCCGGAAGACCTGGATTTAATTTTTGCCAAGTTCTACCGCACCGGTGAGGTGGCGCTTCACTCCTCAAGCACGACCAAGTTCAAGGGCGGCGGGCCAGGCTTGGGGCTGACCATCGCTCAGGGAACGGTGCTGGCCCACGGCGGACTAATCTGGGCCGAAAGTCCCGGCTACGATGAAGAAACCTGCCCTGGGAGTCGCTTTGTCGTCCAGTTGCCGCTCAATCAACCGGCTATGGAAGCCTCAGCAGACTCATCTCCCGAGGGTGCTCGATAGTAAAGTCAAAGCGCACCACTTGCTCTTCCCCGGAAGCCAGCGTTAGTTCCCACTCCAACAGGTTCAGTTCATTCTGCTCCACTGGTTTTGGTTCCGCAGATTCCAATTTCACCTTGATGTCCTCGTGGCGCGGCACGGGAATTTGATCGTGGAGCGTGATTTTCGCCTCGATCGGCAATAGGTTCTTTAGTGTGATCTCGTACCCGTAGCGCAACCGGCGGCGGTCGCCGAGTAGTTTCTTATCTACCGTGCGCTGTTTTAGTTCTCGTTCCACCGTGACTCGGTCGTCGGTTCCCAGGTAAAGCTCAATCTCCCCCTGCGGGGCGACCAGCTCTAGCTCAGTGGCACCGATGAACTCGTCGCCGGAAAAGAGATTGGCTGTCCCGGCAAGAAGCGTGTAGACGCTATCATTGGTCGCCTTTGCCCGCCGGTAGGTCTCCTCGACTAGTTTGGGCGCGGTCACGTAATCCAAGTTGGGCGACAATTCAAAGCTGGCGACGGTGACTTTGTGGGGAGCGCCGTCGGCGGGAACGCTGGCGGCCCCCTCCACTCGGTAGGTCACGGCAGCGCCGGAGGTTTCCACCGTCGCCAGCGCCGCTTCCGCTTCTTTCACGGCATCTGCGACCGTAAAGTCATCCATCTTGGCGCTGAGTGTGAAACCGGCTGTCGCCTGGGCGGGTGCGGGCGCGGCGGCTTTCATCATATGAGGGGCGGACTTTTTCTTCTGGGCGCGTACTGGCCCGATATACCAGGGAGCGAGTTCGGGGAGCGTCTCGGCCAGGGCGGGTCGCGCGGTGGAGAGGGTGAGCGCCACATTGTCCCAGTCCTCGCCGCTGCGCTGAGTCACCTGGGCCAAGTAGCCGACTGCCATCGCTGGTCGCTCTTCCCCAGAGAGCCGTATATCGTAGAGCGGCCACCAGCCGGCGCCGGATACGACGTAGGTCAATTCGACCGTTAATTCCCCTGCCTGATGCACTTCGATTTCGACAATGCCCGCGTACCGCTCGCGCCGCTTGGCCCCACGCACTTGGTCGAGTTCCTTTTGCATCTTTTGTAGGCGGCGTTCCATCTCGCGGCGACTGATGGTTAATTCCAGTAGGGCTGCGTTGATCTCTTTTACGCGCTCGCGCACGCTATCAAAGAGAGCCATTTGCGCCTCGGCGTCAACCTTGCCGTAAGCCAGCCCGCGAGCATAGATTTCGGTCTGGCCGGCCAGTTCGCCCAGGGTGGAGTGTTCCTGCTTGAGCAGCTTGTCCTGCGCGTCGATCCCGCGCATTTCGTCCTCCAGCGATTCGACCTGCTCCTCAAGCGCGCGCACGCGCTCGGCGGGCGTTTCGGTGTAAAAGTCGCGCCGCACATCCACGCCGAAAAGTCGCGCGCTGGCTGTGCCCCGGGCCGAGGCCCGCACCGAGTCCGCGTCGAGACTGAGCGGCAGTTCCAGTATCTCTAGTCGGTGGCTGCCCGGCTCTAGCGTCGCCGCGCCGCTGCGAGTGACGCGTGCGCGGTCTGGGTAGACGGTGACTGCGGTGATGGTGGTTTGTAGTTTGATCATTTTGGACTCCTTGTATGATTAAAACACAGATGAGCAAGGTTAACGGATCAAACAGCTAAAATCCACATAATCCTGCCGATCCGTGTTTTGAATAGGATGGTACAACAAAAGCTCGATTTGGACAAGCGGGGGACAGGATGGTATACTTGCAGGGTAGAGCTGCAACGAATTTGGAGGTGATTGGATGAACCGCAGCGATGTTACTCTCTGGCTGGCCCGGCTGGCGCTGGGCGCGGTGTTTTTCTTTAACGTCAATTGCGCGCTGGCCTTCATCGCCAGACCCAGAGCCTACGTTCACGGTTTTGAGGTGAGCGGGGCGCCGGGAGAGGCGCTTGTCCGTGGGATGGGCATTCTCTTTTTGATGTGGAACGTGACCTACCCATCGGCGATCTGGAATCCTTACCGCTACCGTTTGCTGTTTCTGATCATCATCATCCAGCAGACGATTGGCCTGACGGGCGAGACGTGGATGCTGCTGACGCTGCCGCCGGGCCACGCGCCGTTGGCGACGACCGGCTACCGCTTTATCATCTTTGACGGCGGAGGGCTGGCGGCGATGCTCGTCACCTTTACTCTGATGCAACTGACCAGGCGAGACAGCCCAGCGTAGAAGCCAGGGCCTTTGGCAGACGTTCTCGATCGGGGATACTTTACCGTGTAGTGGCCTCGTGGTATAATTGTATAATAGGAT
>DUEK01000017.1 GCA_011192155.1 Thermoflexia bacterium | reverse complement strand
CTGTTTGAAACTCCCAAGCTCCTGGCCCCCGTCCCGGGGGCGGATTCGCGGGACAAACCTCGCCTGAGATGCCCCCGAGACGGGGGCTTTGAGCGGAAATGTGCGACCGCCCCAAGATATTGAGAAGATACGTTTTGCAAAGAACCGCTGTTTGAAACTCCCAAGCTCCTGGCCCCCGTCCCGGGGGCGGATTCGCGGGACAAACCTCGCCTGAGACGCCCCCGAGACGGGGGCTTTGAGCGGAAATGTGCGACCGCCCCAAGATTACGACACCCGCATATGCCGCCGGTGGAACAGCCACGTGCCGATGGCAAAATAGACGACTGAAAGCACTACCAGTGAGACCGATTCGTAGAGCACGTCTGCCGGCCCGGCCCCCAGCGTGAGGATCTTGTTCAAGGCGACGACGGCGTGGGTGGGGGGAATAACATCGTATATGCTGACAAACTGCCCGGCGACCTCGAAAAGCTGGATGCGGGGGATGGGATAGACCGCGCCGGAGAAGAACATGAAAAAGATCAAGGGAAAGTTGGCGATGATGAACGCCTGGCTGACGCTCTTTGAGAAGGCGGCGACGACCAAGCCGACGCCGACGACGGAAACGGTCGTGACTGCCGCGACGAGTATCGCCGCCCAGATTGGCCCCTGGCTCTCAAAGCCTAATGCCATCGCGACGAGCAAAGTCAGCAGCATCGAGAGAATGCCCAACAGGATCACCGAGAGGCTGATCCCGGTCAGCAGGTCAAAGGCCGTCATGCGCGTGATTTGGAGCCGGCGCAGCGTCCCGGCCTCGACCTCGTAGGTGATCGCCATCGAGGCGGTAAAGACCAGCATCACGACCGAGATGATGAGCATGCCGGGCACGTACAACTCGAACTCGGAGCGCCCGGCCGATGCGCCCAACGCGATCTCTTTGATGGCGACCGTGCGCGTCTCGCCGGTGGCCTGCTGCACGTACTCTTCGATGGCGGCGTTGGCCATGATCGCGCCGATAGCATAGTAGGGGTTGGTCAGGTCGCCGACAAAGGTGACGGACGAGTTGGCGGATCCATTTCCCAGGGCGGCCGCCGTGAGCGTCGCGGAGAAATCCTCCGGGATGATGACGAGGACTTCGACGTCGCGATCTCGCAGGGCACTCTTTGCCTTCTCCTGGTCGGTGACTGGCGCCACGTCCAGGATTGGATCACCGCTGGAGTAGGAGAGCGTTTCCATCACGGCGATCACTTCTTGCCCGGCAGGGCCTTGATCATAGTCGAGTACCATCACGCCATACGTCGTCGAGCCGCTGGGGATCATCAGCCAGTACAGTAGAACGAAGCATGGCCCTATGACCAGGCTAAGGCTCGTCGTGGTCCAGTCGCGGGCCTGTTCCTTGAGGCTTTTCAGGAATATCTTGAGCATCCTCATTCTCGCAACCTCCGCCCGGTCAGCCGGATAAAGACGTCCTCGAGACTGTTCTCGCGCAGGCGCACCTCGCCCGGTTGGATGCCGGCCGCCGCCAGCTTTTCGAGGATCGGAGGGAGCAGATTCACCACATTGAGGGCGCGGACGTGCAGCGTGCCGTCCGTCGTGTCAAAGGCGGCGCGGCCGGCCAGATCGGCCAGGGCAGCCTGGGCGCGCGCGCACTCACCCCCAAGCGCGATTTCCAGCACGTCGCCCTCGCCAACGCTGCGCTTGAGCGCCTCCGGCGTATTGAGGGAGAGCAGTTCGCCGTGATCAATGATAGCGACCCGGTCGGCGACGCGGTCGGCCTCGTCCATATTGTGCGTGGTCAGGATGACGGTCTTGTTTTGAGCGAGTGCTTTGATGTACTCGCGCACCTTCACGCGGCTCTGCGGGTCCAGGCCTGCCTCTGGCTCGTCGAGGATGACGATCTCGGGATCGTGTACGAGCGCCAGCGCGAGGTTCAGGCGGCGCTGCATGCCGCCCGAAAGCGTCTTGGCGAGCTTGTGTCCCTTCTCGGCGAGGTCGAGTTCTTCCAGAAGGTACTCGGCCCGCTGACGGGCCTGGCAGGCTCTGAGGTCGTACATCTCACCGGCGAACTGAAGCTGCTCCAGGCAGGTCAGGTTCTTCCACAGCACGATCTCCTGCGGGCAGACGCCCACCCTGGTCCGTATGTCGGCGCTGCCGCCGGTGACAGGCTGGCCGCGGATCGTCACGCGCCCGCCGTCCGGCTTGAGCAGCCCGCACATCATGTTGATCGAGGTGGTCTTGCCCGCGCCATTGGGACCGAGAAAGCCAAAGACCTCCCCTTCGCGCACGTCGAGGCTCAGATTGTTGACGGCGACGAGGTCGCCGTACCGTTTGGTCAGGCCGGTGGCCTGAAGGACGACGTTTGTCATAGTCTCCCGTACACAGCGGACTTCCCTCAACAAGTTGGGGACTCCGACTCTGCGAAATCCCAAAGAGCCAGCAGTTCTTTGACCCTTTTGGGAGCAAATCCGTCCGCGCTTGCGTCAACGGTGATGATCGGGGTCGAGTCCACGCTGCCTAGCCACTGCTCCAGCAAGGTCTCTATCCTGCCCAAATCCTCTGCTGTTGCGATCTCCAACTTGCGCCCTCTCCTGGCGTAACGCTCGGCGATCACGTTCAGTGGAGCGGTCAACCTGATTATGAGATCGGGAGGCGGGAGGAGACTGCGCAGCATTTGGTACATCCTCTCGCACAGCCTGTACTCTTGCTCTTTCAAATACCCCTTTTCGTAGAACAAGCGCGTAAAGACGTAGAAATCCTCTTCCAGACCTCCGTCCTGGATGCCCGTCATGTCGCCCTGCCGAATTGACTGCTCCTGCTCGGCCCTGTACAACAAGTAATCAATTTGGTTCGGGAGCGAGTACCTTTGCAGATCAAGGCCAAACTGTTTCTGAAACGGTCGTTCTTCGTGTTGCTCCAACGCCGTCGTGAAGGGGGCCTGTTTGCACAGCTCTTTCGTCAGCGTCGTCTTGCCCACGCCAGAGTTTCCCACCACACTTATGAGCTTGCCCAATCTAGACCTCACGTCTGCAAAGTATCAGCAATTCCCGTTTTGTAGCCGCGATTTCCAAATCGCGTATATTTTGCCATGTAAAGCGCCCTGCGCGATTTGGAAATCGCGGCTACGACCTGACTTTTTCTCCCATAACGGGAATTGCTGGCAAAGTATTGAACCTATGCTGCCCGGTTGCCTGGAGGGTGGTACAGAGAATCATCACTTCTTGGATGCGCTGTTCCTGCTCTCCCTGCCCAACGCACGCAGCAGGTTCTCACGGGTCAGGAGCGCCACGTCAGACTCGTGTTCCAGAAAAGGGCTTACGTCCGCCGCCACTTGCTCCCAGGCCAGCTCGTTGACGCGCTCGCACACGACGGCCCGCCAGCTCTCCGGGGTGAGCGTGCCCGCTGCCCAGCCGGTCTGTTGCAGTCCGTTGTTCAACAGCGTGAGGTTGGGCGCGGGCCAGGTTGGATCACTGACGTACCACAAGAGGTCGTACAGGTCGCGGCCTTTGACGTAATCGCGCTGCAACAGGGCATGCAGCTTGCCCGCCAGCAGCGAGGCCCGGTCGTGGTGCTGAAGCTGGAGCGTGACGTGACGACGGACGACGGTGGTGCCCAGCCCGGCCCCAGAGGGCGGATCGGTGTCCACCTCCAGCTTGATGGATAGTACCTGGTTGGGGTGAGGCGAGAGATCCAACTCATACGGCAGGCCGGGGAAGCGCACAAAACCGCCGTGGACGACACTGCGGTCGTTGAGCTTGATACTGACCTCGTACCCTTCGGCCTCGAGCTCGCCCTGGATGGCGCGCAGGTAAGCGCGAAAGTCGTATTGGCCGACCGAGCGTTCCAGCGCAAAGTCCAGGTCTTCCGAATAACGGGGGATGGCGTAGAGAAAGCGCAGCGCCGTGCCGCCGTGGAAGGCCAGCGGAATCATCGCCCCTGCGTTCTGCAGTAGGCCCAGGATGCGGGCTTGCAGGTACTCGCGTGCCAGGTTCCAGCCCTGGATTGGCGTGGGGCAGGCTTTAACTTGGGCAATCAGATAGGATTTCATACTCCTCAGCCTCTTGCGCGGCCAGGGCTGCGATGTTGGCGGCTGCGCGCTGCAACTTTGGGCCGCCGGCGCGTTTCGCCATCCGCCGCAGTTCGTCCACGTCCAGGCGATCCAGGTTTTGCAGACGCAGGCCCCGCAGGTAAGCGGGAGCGTCTCCTCCCGGCTGCAAATAGACCAGGTCGAGCAGGGCCTTTTCCGGCGCGGCTACGAACGCCTGCTGGTCGCGCCCCAGGTCCAATAGACGGTAGCCGTACAACAACGCGGCCTTGATATGACGAAATTCGTAGCGGCCCAGCGGGGTCTCTCGGCGGCTGGGCCGCGCCGTCGTCACGCTGGTGACAGCCGGCACGTGTTCGGGGATCAGGCCATAGTGGGCCAGCGCGGCCTGCAAACTGACGTAGGAGGCTCGCACCAGCCGGTTGGCGATCAGGAAGGGATGGGGGCTCACCTTCTGGTATGGCGGGGCCGGGGTGTAGAGGCCGCGCCGCAATTGATAGAGTTTGCCCGCGGCCGTCCAGCGGGAAAGTTGCCGCCGCATGTTGCCGGGGTCAACGTCCCCAGAAAGCAACAGCCCGGTCTCGAACAGTGGTTCCTCCCCCACAATATCCAACAACTGCCGGAATTCCATGCGTTTATTATGCCATAAATGGCAAATTATTGCAATGAATTGTAGTTTGACGATTCTGCTAGACGATCACCGCATCGGCCATTCTGGAATCGCGTTATCAATTTCCGCCATCAAGCGCATTGTCTCCTGCAAGGCGACGACGATTTTCTGATAGTGGGTCAGATCGTCAAAGGTGAGCAGGCGGCCGCGACGGTCTTTGAGCCACTTGTGGAGCACCTGGTAGCCGCCGACCTGGAACTCCCAGACATCCTCTGGGACGCCCTCAAAGTATTGTGTTTTGTTGATGTGCACCCGCCCGCCGGTGGCCTGCTGCGGGTTGGGCGCACCGCCGCCAGGCGGCGTATATTTGGGATAGCCGCCGCGCCGGGCGACCTCGTTATCGCCGGGGATGGGGTAGTGGGTGATGTATTGGCCGACCTGAGGGGATTCGAGCAGGTGCAGGGCGACCAGTTCCCGCCCCAGCGCGACCAGTCGCCAGAACAGGGGCGCATCCGAGGTCAGCGGCAGGCGCGGAAAGTCGATCTTGAGAAATTCGGCGTACCGCTCGCGGTAGGTGGGGCTGTGGAAAATGGCATAAGCGTAGGCCAACACGTCCTCCGGGCCAAAGGTTTCTCCCACGCAAGCGTCCCCCTCGCGCGGGGCAAAGGCGAAGCCGAGTTTGGCTTCCATATCTTGCACAAAGGCCGGGGCCAGGTTGGGGACGCGGTTGCCGTGGGCCGGGTCGGGGGGATAGGGGGAGAGCGCGGCGGCGTCAAAGAGTGTGGCCCCGTTTTCTTCCGGGTAGAGGTAGAGGGGAAAAGTGCTAGATCGCTCCCTCGTCGCCCCAGAAACTGTACAGTCAGTGACAATTCTTTTCGTACACAATGCGTGCCGAAAGCCGCTATTCACCTGCCGGTTGGTGTTCAGGGCAATATTGTTCCCTGATATCAAATGACGCATCACATCATAGCGCGGCAACTCTATAACATCGGGATGATAGTAGATTTCACGTATATCAAACGTGCGATAGTGACATTGAATAAAGTACTCGTGCCAATTAGATACCTTGCTCAGAGATTCGCGTCTTTGAGACATCTTCCAGTCACGGGTATCGTGCAATTTATAACGTTCACATATGATTGAATCATCTACAGACAAATTTCGGAACTGTGTAATCCGCTTCTCTAATTCCTCACGAGCAAAACTTACTGCAAAGTGATCACGATGGGTCTTGATTCCTGTCGAGTTGGTTGGAAATATTTCTGTAACTTTCCACCATTCCTCGTATTCAACTAAAAGATTGACGTCCTGAGTAACGAACAAGTAAAATGGCGACTGTGGCTTCAATTCTTGCCATTCCGCCGCTCCTACGTCCACTTCTAGTAGCCAGCGGTACTTGTCCTCACGTTTGCCCCACAGGTCGGCGTGATAGACTTTGGCCGGGCCGGATTTTCCCGGTTCCTTGACAAACAAGCCAATCGCTACGCCCTGCATAATGTCAAAGACGTTTTCGTCGGACGAGCCATCGGGCGCGGTTTCTTTCTTGCGAACGTTGCCGTGCAGGTCCAAAAGATAGATTTCGGTAAAGGTCTCCATCAGCGATTGGCGCATCCCCCGGAAGGTGGGGTTATCCAGGTAGCCGTGGTTGCTGATGTAGGCCAGGATGCCGCCTCCGCTCTGCTCGATGCGCCACTGCCCGAAGCGGATGAATTTGACGTAATCATCTTGGAGGTATTTGGGGTTGCGCTCGCCCAACGACTGGCCGTCCACCTCATAATAGCTGGCGGTCTTGCCGCCGTCGGGCAGCTTGCCCCGCAGCAGGTCGCTGATCCACTTCCCCTTGTTGGCCGAGTGTCCCGAATAGGGCGGGTTGCCCAGCACCACCATGATCGGCAAATCCTGCTTGACCGCGTTGGCGGCCTGGGTCTCGGCGGCCAGGAATTGAGTAAAGAGCGGCAGGCCGGTGAACTCGTGCGGGCCTTCGAGCGCGTTGGTCAGATAGACCTGGATGCGCTCGTCGCTGGCAAAATCGTAGGCCCACCGCGCGCGCTGCGCTGTGGAAAGATCGTGGCCCGCGAGTTGCAGCGCCAGCTTGAAATGGGCCACGGCGTAGGGCGCCATCAGCAACTCAAAGCCAAAGATGCGCGGCAGCAGATGCTCGCGCACGTAACCCGACCACATCCCGGCGTTGCCCTGCCGCATGAACTGTTCGCGGATAAAGTCAATCACGGCGTAGGGAAAGGTAGCCGTGCCGGTGGCGGGGTCGAGGATCAATACTTTGTGGACTTGCGTGGTTTTGCGTATCTGGCTGGGCTTGCCCTGGACGCGCAAACCTGGGTCAACGTTCTTGACGGTGACCTGGCTCGTATCGGCCAAACCGCTGGGCAGGCCGAACTTTGTCTTTAGCAATGCGTCCACCGAGCGCACGATGAAGGAGACGACGGGCGCGGGCGTATAGTAGACGCCCCGCATCTCGCGCAGGCGGGGGTTGTAGGCCGCCAGGAAGGTTTCGTAAAAGTGGACGATGGGGTCTTCCTGGCGCGTGCGCTTGCCAAAGTCGGTCAGAATCGCCTCCATATCGGCGTGGGCCAGCAATTGCACCAGGTCGTTGACGAACCCGGAGTAAGGTTCATCGTCCAAGCGTGGGCCGGTGATGTGGTAGAAAAAATCGCGCAGGAAAGGGTTGGTGCGGGGAATGAGATGTTGCGCCCGCTGGCGGTCAAAGGTGGCCGTGCTCTCGTCCATCACGCGCGCGGAAAAGAGGCCATAAGCCAGCGTTTGGGCAAACATGTCTGCAAACTCGCCAATCTTTTCCGGTTGGTCGAGGTCGGCCACCAGAATCTTGGCAAAGGCCGCGCGCCAGCCCTGCAAAAAGTCAGACGCCTGCCCGGTTTCAAAAGCTGTGACAATGATCTCGCGGATCAGGTGCGCCAGGCGGGCCAGGCGCTCGGCCAGTTCGCGCGGCGTACCGATGGGCTGCGGGGCGTGGGCCACAAAGTCGGCCAGCAACTCGGCCAGAGCCTGCGCGCCGCCGCGCTCGGTCTTGAGGCGGCCGCCGTCCCATCGCGCCAGGCGCGCACTACGGCGGAGGTCGCCGCCAACGTACCAGCGAAACTCAACATAGTCGGTGAGGATGAGATTATCCAGGGCCTGGCGGTAGCGTCCGAGCTGCGGGGAGCGCTCCACAGCATCGAGCGATGCGCCAATATCTTTGGCCTCGACGTGGCCGACCATCAAACGGTTTTTGAGGACGCCAAGATCGGGCGCGCCACACGCAATGCGGCGCGGTTCGTTGATGACCTGGACGCCGGGGGACGTGCTTTCGAGCAAGGCGGCCAAGGCCGGGCGGTGTGTATGCTCGGTGGTCGCGCCGGTGGCAAGGCTGTGTTTGATTTGGCCGAGATAGGCTTTGATGGGTTGATCCATATGGCATCACTTTAGAACATACGATATATTGGCGTCGCATACGCTGCCCGACAAGGATTATATAGCGGTGAAGGATTGAAGTCAATCTAGCTGCCCGGCAGTTTAGATCACGAATAGCACAAATCAACGAATGGCGTAACTACTCAGCCTATATTTCGCATCCTGACGCAGCCTATTTGTGTCTTTTTCAAAAAGCGGGGAAAGAAACCAGGTTTTTTCAGAAAAAACCTGGTTTCTCACTGACCAGACGGCGAATCTGCCCAAATTGGGTTTGGAAGAACAAAGTGTCAAGCCCCAAATCAAGCTGTCCAGAGGTGCGGAAAATAGGCTCAGCTTGGACTGTTACACAGAGTTTCACAAAGCTTGTCACGGAGGGGCGCAGAGAAAAAGATGTTTTTACTGTATTCTCTGCGAATCTCTGTGTCTACTCAGTGGCTCTCTGTGTCCAGATCAGAATAGCCTGAGTAGTAACCGAATGACACGAATCCTGTCATAAATCATCCTGAAAACATTCGTGAGATTTGTCAGTTCGTGTCATTCGTGATAGGACTCTGAGTCTTCTGTCAAAAGTGTCGGGTAGCTAGAAAGTCAATCATACACGCAGCCTGGTATTTCCGTTTGTCGCGCGTGGCAGATTTCTAGTTGGTTTGGGCCGCCAGCTCCCTGGAAAAGATCTCGAACGCTGGCCGGCCGTAGAGGCAAAAGACGACCCGCTCCAAAGCCGTTGTTCCCTTTAGATACTCGATGGCCGCCCGCAGCATCACGCGCGCTGCCTCCTCCATTGGGTAGCCAAAGATGCCAGTGCTGATGGCGGGCAGCGCGATAGACTTTAGTTCGCGCTCGTCGGCCATCTGGAGCGCGGCGCGCACCGCCGATCCCAGCAGTTCCGCCGAGCGCGCCGTCCCATCATAGATCGGCCCCACGGCGTGGATCACATACCTGGCCCTGAGGTTGCCGCCGGAGGTGATGGCGGCCGAACCGGTGGGAACCCGTCCGCGCCGGCGCACCCACTCGTCGCTCTCACGTTGAATGGCCGGGCCGCCCCGACGGGAGATGACGCCCGCCACGCCGCCGCCGTGGGCCAGCCGCTCGTTGGCGGCGTTGACGATAGCGCCGGTATCCAGCGCCGTGATGTCCCCTTCAACCAGTTCGAGCGTGGTATAGTTGACGGTTGTTTTCATTCGGGCGCTCCTTTGGCCGCTAATTATCGGCGAATTTGACCTCCCTAAAGCCCAATGCCAAAATCAGCCGCAGCACGTAAACCTCGGCGTTCTGGCGGGCCATCTCCAGGATGCCGTCCTCCAGAGCCGCGCTCAGGATTTCCTCCTCGGCCGCCTGACGAGCCTCTGTCTCTAGCGCCGGGTTCACCCCGATCATGCCCGTGTCGCGGTCATAGACGTAGGACTTGGTGTTATCCAGCGTGACGACGAGCACCTCGGCCGGCGGCAGCGTCACCACCGCCGCGCCGTCCTCGGTGACGATGATGTCGTCCTCCCCCATCTTGGATAGGTCCACGCCGGCGATGACCTGGCCGTGCGCCACCAGAATCAGCCGGTCGCCAAAGAGGAAAGCAAAGGCCCCCTGCCCCGATTCGGCGGTGATGACCTTTTCGATGGTGTAGGAGGCGGTCTCCAAGCGGCTGAGGCCGCGCACCTCGTGGATGATGGTCATCGGGTCGGGGATGATGGTAGGCGTGGGGTTGACAATCTGGTCGAGCTGCTCTTGCACCGCTTGCTCGGCCTCCTCCAGCGGGTGCGTCAACTTTTGGAAAGCGCCGAACAATGCGATTCCCCCAACGACGAGGGCGATCAAAATCAGCAACAAGATAATCGTGTTTAGATCAAATTTCATCGGTATCACTCCTTGCCAGCCATTGGACCAGGCCCAGCGTCAGAAAAAAGACAAAGGCCAGGTCTAGAAGAAAATAAGAGGCGTCCACCAACCCATGGGCCAAGAAGTTGACCATCGAAGCCATCAGCCCCAGGGCCAGCGCGCGGTGGTCGGGGTCGGTCAGGCGGCGCAGCGGCAGGGCCAGCCGCCAGAAAGCGATTTGCAGCCAGACCCCGGCCGCCAGTCCTGCGACTCCCATGCGGGTGGCGTAATCGAGCAAGACGTTGTGCGCCTGCGCCAGATCAGGCTCCTGCCATGCGGCGGGCAGAATGTAGCGGCTGCGGTAGTGGTACAGGAAATTATCTGGGCCAACGCCGAGCCAGGGGTGGTCGCGGAACATGGCCCAAGATGAGCGCCACAGGTGCAAGCGGAAGAAGAGAGTGCCGCTTTGAGCATCAAAGAGCGAAGCAAAGCGCGGCGTGCGCAGGAGCGGGATGGCGGACACCCCGGCCACGACCAACGCGCCCAGCGAACCCCACAGCCAGCGCCCGCCCGCCAGCGCGCCCAGCGCCAGCATCGAAAGCGGCATGCCCAGGATGATGGCTCCTTTGGAAAAACTGAGCAGCGCCGCCAGCCCCACCGGGACGACGGCCAGGCCGTAGGCGACGCGGCGGCCGCGAGACGCGCCGAACAGAGCGACGGCCGCCGCCACCGGCAACGCCCGCCCCAGGTAAAGACCCGCGCTGTTGGGCGAGCCGTAGACAGAGCGCAAGCGGCGAAACCCCTCCTCGGCGGTGATGACGTTGACGCCCAGCGCGTACTGCGCCAAACCGGTGAGGGCCACGGCCATGGCCCCCAGCACAAAGCAATCCACCACGCGCCAGACGGCCTTGCGATTGAGCCTGGTCGTGCGCAACATCAAGTAAAAGAGCGCCGGCTCCAGGATGAGCACCCGCAGCTCGCGCAGCGCGACGTGGCGGTACTCGGCGACAAAAAAAGAACCGATGGCGACCAGCACAAAGAACAAGACAGCGAAATCAAGTGAGTTCAAAAGTTGGAGACTTGCCACTCGCCGCTTACCGCTTGCCGCTTGCCGTACTCCCCACGAAAGTATGCAGAGCAAGGTGAGGATTTCTGTCATTGAGAAGACTTTGCCGAACAACGCGCGCGGGTACAGATAAAAGGGCGCCGTCGCCGCGACGAGCGCCAGTCCCAGGTCGAGCCGTAGAAAAACGAGCGCGGCCAGCGCCAGCCCCGCGACCAGCGTGAGCGGCAGCCAGGGAGAAAAGTAGAACACGGCAGCTAGAAGCAGGGAGCAGGAAGTAGGGAGTAGGGAGTAGGGGGATTGTCCCCTTGCCCCCTTGTTTCCTTGTCTCCTTGTCTCCTTGTCTCCTTGTCTCCTTGCTCCCCAAACCGCTCCTGCCAGGAACAAAAACCCCAATGCCCCCAGCCCCGCCAGCGCCCAGCGGTACGCGGTCGTATCTGGCGCGCGGCTCGCGCTCCAGCCGGCCAGCGGCCACTGCTCCCACCCCCGCTCGGCGATGACCTCTGCGACGTGTGGCCCATCGTCCAGGCCAGAGGCGACGGGGATGGTGACGACCTGCGGTGCGTGGTCGGGCGATGTGAGCACGAGATAAGCGCCGCGTTCCTCCTGGGGCAGCAGATTGGCCGGCTCGCCGTCCACGCTGGCGAAAAAGTAGCCGCGATAGTCCCCCCGCCGCACCCGCAGCGCAAAGTCGGTGCCGGTGAACGGAATAGTGACCCGCTCGCCGCCGCTCTCGCTGGGATCGGCCCCCAACTCTGAAAACTCCCAATCCCCCTCCCACTCCGCCTCGCCAGAGAGAGGGGTGTAGGAAACAGTGACGGCCTGAGACAAAACTTGCTGTCTGGCAACCAACACCCCCCCGGCCAAAACTAGGCTGATCAGCAACCCTATCAAGCAGACACTCACAAACTTGCTTGCTTGCCCACTTGCCCACTTGCCCACTTGCATACTCGCCTACCTGCCCTGCCAACGGACCGCCGTCACACCACCCTCGGTGGTCAATTGATGCACCTCGCCGTCCGGCAGTTGGATCAGATACAAGTTGCCCTGATAGACCACGATCAGCCGGTCGCCCTCCGGCCCCCAGGCGATCTCTGGATATTCCAGGCCGATCTCGTCCTGCGGCGGAAAGATCCGCCGGCGGTCGGAACCATCACGATCCATCACGTATAAATCGTAACCGCTGGTCTGGCTGACGTAGGGGCTGCGGGCGTGGCCGAAAGCGATGTAGCCCTCATCAGGCGCGTAGACGGGCGCCGCCCACATCCCGGCCTCACTGGCAAGTTCCGCCGTGATCGTCCCGTCGGCGGCCAGCGCCCAGACATCAAAGACAGGGCTATCCTCCGGCGCTTCGCCCGCAGGGGGCGGGCCGTGCAGTGCGGCAGCGACAAACCTGCCCTCCGGCGACCAACTGACGGTTGGCGTCCAGACCCAGGGGGCATACGTGCGGTAGGCGGGGAATTGAGCCAGCAGAGTCTGCGCGCCGTTGTGGGCCAGGATGATGCCAACCTCCTCTGCGCGGGCGTAGGCCAGGCTCGATCCATTGGGAGACCATGCGTAGGCAGCGCCCCACCAGCCATAAGCGCCGCCGGCGCTGGAATCAACAATGCGACGCAAGCCCAATAGCCGTCCATCGCGGGCGCGAGGCCGGCCGATCCACAAATCATTTTCCGCCCTCCAACCAGGGTTGCCCTCGGCCGGCGCGCCGGTGCTGTAAGCGATGCGGCAGTCGCTGCCGGTCGGGGCGCCTCTGCACTCGGGCGCCCACTCGGCCCAAAGGACGCTTTCGGCCTCCAGGCGGATCGGTTCGGCGTCAGCAGTGGCGGTATCCATCATCCACAGGCCATTGAGGGGAGCGGTCTCGCCGGTCTCGGTGGCGACGCGGGTAAAGAGCAAATAAGCGCCGTCGGGCGAGAGAGCAAAGACACGGCCATCCAGGTCGCCGGCGTGCGTCAATCGCCGCTGGTTGGGGCTGGTGGTCTGCATAGCCCAAGCGTTGCGGTTGGCGATGTAGGCCACGGTGCCGGTGATGACTATAGGCTCAAGTTCCGCCTGCGCGCCGGTGAGAATCAACTCGCTGTGAGGCTCCTGGAGCGTGACCTGCCGCACGAGCCGCCGTTCGACCTCGACGCCATCCTCGACGGTGATGCGATAGGTCAATTCCTCGATGCCGGCGACTCCTGGCTCTAGCAAGCGGGTCTCGCCGGCGGGGATGGAGGCGTCGCGCACGATCTGGCGCTCAAAGGGGATCTCGCGCTGCTCGGTCTCGGTGCGCGTCTCGACGCGGATAACGCGCACCGTCATCCCATCCTCGACGAAGGTAGGCTCGACCGGCGCCACGCGGTCATTCTCGTCGAGCGCGACGCCGGCCTCGGCCAACAAGTCGCGGATGGTGAGCGCTTCGGTGGCGAGCGTGCGCGTCTCGCCATCGGCGACGAGCGTGACTGCGCGCGCGCTGCCAGAGGCGCACGCCGCCAGCGATAATAGAAACAGTAGAAAAGCGCTCCATTTGCACATATCAAGAAGGATTATACCACCGGACTTGGGCTGGGACAACGCCAAGAGTGTACGCAGATTGTAACTTTTCCGTAACTTATCGGTCAGCGCCATCATGCTATAATGACAGAGTGTAAAAGCCTGGGCGGGGAAATATAATTCATCTTGCATAAGGAGGCAAACGATGAAAGTAAAAATTGGTAGTACAAGTGTAATTGTAGCCACTGCCCTCGCAATCCTGTTGCCCATTTCTGTGGGGGCCCAATCTCCCAATACATACACCTCTATCATCATGACAGACATTCTCTCCGGGGCCCCCGTCGTCGGCGGCGCTTTTGCCACCGATCTCCAAGTCTCAATCGCTAACAACGCCCCCCCCGAGGTCGGCGTGATGGGTGTCGAGATTTGGATACCCTTTGACGCAGACATTGTGGCCGTGGATGATTTTGATGATAACCCAGCCAACGGCGTTCAGGTCGAGATCAAAAACGATTTCTTCGATGGGAGCCTCGTGGCCGGGGCCAACGAGGTTATCATTGGTACGATGCCTGCCACTGCCCCGCCCGCCTGCGTCGCTACCTGCGCCTGCATCCACATAGCCGTCAGCCATACTGGCGGAAGCGGGCCAGTGACCAACGCAACGGGAACAGTAGCCACCATTACGTGGGCTGGACTGGCGACCGGCTCGTCCGGCATCAGTATCGCGTCTGGCTCTGTCCTTGCTGACTCTGATGGTCAGACCATCCCCATCAACAGCATTTCTGTGCCTGAAATCAGCGTGATTGACGCTGGCATAATTGAGAGTGTCGTAGAGCGGCAGGGAACGCAAGATCACACAGGCACAAAGATCGTCGCCATTGCGGTGGGCGATGGGGTGATAGCTGAAGACACGACGGCCTCCGACGGCAGTTTCAGCCTGGTGGTCCCGGTAGGCAGCACCTACACCATCAATGCCAGTTACCCCGGCTACCTACAGTCGCAGAAAAGCTCTGTCTACGTCGTGGGCGCTAACGTGGATATCGGTCTGGCGGGTCTGGTGGGAGGCGATGTCAACGCCGACAACTGCATCAACATCCTGGACATTGTGTCCATCATCAGCAAGTTCGGCCAGAGCGGATTGCCTGACAGCGATCCGACAGACATCAACGATGACGGAACGATCAACATCCTTGATCTGACAATTACCGCCGGTAATTTCGGACGCTGCGGCCCGGCGCCCTGGGGAAACGATTGCTGCCCATAAGTGATCCCTGAGATACACACCGCCGAGGCGCAGGGGGATTGGTGACGCACTTCCTGCGCCTCTGTGGCAAGAAGGGCTTGGGGTTAAATCACCATTTCGGTTCCTCCGAACTTGACAACTGGTCATTGCCAGACTACAATGTGAGATGTAAATAGCTGCCAATATAGGATGCAGCGACAATGATCATTGTAAGCTTGTCGAAAAGACTATACCCCGCCATCATCACGCTATGCCTCGCGCTCGTTATAATGATAGGATTGCCCGCGCCAGCTCGAAGCACATCCACAACCGGGCTGCGCTTCGAGCCAACCACAGTCGAGATGGCAGTGGGAGAGACGGTGACGCTCGCGCTCTGGGTAGACCGCGTCGAGAACCTCCATCGCGTCGAGTTACACGTGGATTACGATTGGGCCGGCCTGGAGGTGCAAGACGCCAATCCTGATCGCGCGGGCGTGCAAATCGAGACTGGCCCCATCTTTTGTTGTACAGCCTGTATCGCGCGGAACGAGGCCACCGGCGGGCAGATTCGCTTTATTGCCCAACGAGACTACGCTGACGGCCCATTCTCTGGCAGCGGCATCGTGGCCTATGTCACTTTCCTGGCCACGGCAACCCAGTGGGACACTTACACCATCTCATTTGATCGAGCGATGACCCTGATTCTCGACAGCGAAGGCGACCCCATAACCGTGGCACAATTCACTGATGCGGCAATTGTCATACCACCACCAGTCACGCTGACTGGCTGGCTTACACGCGAGGGGTGGAGTAGCGATGGACGCTCAACCGCCAACGCAGTTCTCTACCCAGCCGCCCCTCCGTATGAGCCTATCTCGTGGGGGCGTGCTTGTACCGATGAGCGAGGCGATTTCGCGCTAGAGATTGCGCCCCGGTTGCAACCTCCACCGGCCGATATTCTGCCCTCAGGCAACCCGCCCACCTCAACCGCCTGCGCGTCTCGGTGGGCCTTTGCCCGGCTCGACTTTACCAACTATCTGAGCGAGTGTTACTGGAAGTGCATCGACGGTGACGTGCGACACATCGGATGGCACGATTTAGAGGGAGGCGACGTCAACGAGGATGGCTGCATCAACATTCTCGACATCGTACAAATCATCGGGGAGTTTGGCGAGGCGGTAGAATCGCCCTGCTACGTCCCTTGCGCGGAATGTCCACTCAATCCACCACCAGCCAACACCGCGCTGGCGCGCGATCTCAATGGCGATTGTCGAGTCAATATCTTTGACCTGACGCAAGCTGCCGGAAACTTTGGCTTGTGCAGCAATTGCCCGTAAAACAATTACCCATAAAAGAACGAGAATAGATGAAATCTAAACTTTACCGCTCTACAACGATATTACTCACCTGCTTGGGAATCGTAGCCTGGGTTGCGGGGGCTGTGGATGCTCAAGAGGGAGCAAAAATTTTGCCCAGTCCAGAGAGACTGATCCTGGCTCCTGGCGACACGGGGACTGTGGAAATCCGCGTGGAAAATGTCGCCCAGTTGGCGGGAGCGGAGGTACATTTGACCTTTGACCCGGCGCTGCTAGAGATAGTGGACGCCGACCCTGAGACAGAAGGGACACAGATCGCCCACGGAGATTTTCCGAGTCCTGACTTTGTCGTGCGAAACGTCGCCGACCCGTCCACCGGCGTGATTGATTACGCCATCTCCTGTATGTCATTGGACAAAGCGGTCAGCGGCAGCGGGGTGCTGGCTCGCATCACGTTTCACGTCCTGACCGAGGGGGAGACCGTGGTCGCGATCCGCAGCGCCATACTGGGCGATATACAGGGTCAGTCCATCCCGGTCGAGACCGGGCCTGGCGCAATCATCACCAGCCACTCCGGGCCATCTCTGGGCGTCTGGGTGGTGATTGGATTAGTCGCGGTTGCAGTCGCAGCCGGCTTTATTGTGGTCGTGTGGCGCGCTCTCAAGACGCGCTATGACGTATCATCAGGAGGAGATAAATTATGAAAAAGCTACTTCCAACGACGCCGCGTTTGTGGATCAGTCTGGCCCTGCTGCTGGCTACGTTGTTCTCCATCCCCGTCGGCTACGGGTTAGCCCAAGATACGATGGTGGTCATTGCCCCACAGAGCAGTGAGGTAGCCGTGGGCGCCACGACGACGGTGGACATCAAGATTGAGAACGCGGAAGGTCTATACGGCGCAGGGGTGCATCTGACCTTCAATCCATCACTGCTGGAGGTGGTGGATGCCGAGCCGGGCGTAAGCGGCGTCCAGATCCAGGCGGGCACATTTCTCAGCCCAGATTTTGTAGGTGAACACGCCGTTGATCAAGCAGCCGGGAAAATTGACTTTGCTATTGCCCAGGCACCGCCCCACGAAGCGGTCAGCGGCAGCGGGGTGCTTGCCAGAGTAACGTTCAAGGGAAAAGTAGCCGGAACCTCATCCATCAATTTCACGGGGGTTCTATTATCCGACAAGAGCGGTACAGAAATCAGCGCCGGCAGCCAGGGCGGGAGTATAGTCGTCACTGAGGCAGACACCCCCACAAACACCCCCACACCCGAGGACACACCCACACCCACGCCACAAGACACCCTCACTCCCACGCCCACACCAGAAGACACCCTCACCCCAACGCCCACGCCCGCAGTCGCCACCACCCCAACACCCGCACCTTCAGTGACCCCCACTCCATTGTCGGGCGACATCCTCGGCTACCACACCGTGCAGCCGGGGGAGACGCTCTACTGCATCGGGCGGGCCTACGGGGTGGATCCATACGCCATCGCCTCGCAGAATGGCATACTGAACCCCAACATCATCCACGCCTGCGCCACCCTGGCGATCCCCAACGCGCCGCGCACGCTGCCCGCTGGCCGGGTTTGCCCGGCCCAGTTCGATGATGACGAGCCTCCTTCTGCCTGTCGCTGGCATCACACCGTCGCCTCCGGGGAGAACCTGTATCGCATCTCGCTGCACTATGGTGTCAGCATGTGGGCTATCGCCGAGGCCAACAATATCACCAATCTAAATTACATCCGTGTTGGACAGGTGCTCTGCATCCCGTAACGGTCAACCAGGTGCGACGCGCTTCTCAAGTACGTCGCACCTTGCTTGCATCTTCCCCGCTGTATGCTAAAATTCCCCTTATGCCAAGCCCACTGATCGCTCTCTCTCTCATCATCACCCTCATCCTCATCTCTGCTCCGATCATCGCCCAGGAACCTGACCCTGTCGCCGTCTGGCAGGTTCAGGTCAACCAGGCTCGCCTGGACGAAGGGCTGGCTCCCTACGGCTTTTCCAGCCTGCTGACCGCCGCCGCGCAGCGCCACGCCGACGATCTGGCCGCCCACGAAATCTGGTCTCACACCGGTTCTGATGGCTCCACGCCCAAGCAACGCATCGCGGAGGCCGGCTACGCCGCCTGGACCTGGAACAGCGGGGAGTTGATCGCCGGCGAGAACTTTTGGACCGGCTACGGTACGATTGATGATGCAATGACCTTTTTCCTGGACGATCCGCCCCACCGCGACAACCTCCTCAGCACAACCTACCGCGAGATTGGCGTCGGCGTTGCTACCGATGACGCCGGCCGCAACTATTACGTGCTCGACTTGGGCGCGCGTCCCAACGTGTTGCCCGTCTTTATCAACGATGGCGCCGCCAGCACCGACGACCCACAAATCGCGCTGCGGCTGACCAACGAGGAGGCTCGCCCAGGGGGAGAGGGCACCGCCTTTATGGGGCAAGCGATAGAGATCCGCATCAGCAACGAGCCACAATTCAACGATCTGCCGTGGCAATCCTGGGAGCCGCTCGTGCCTTGGACCCTGCCGGATACCCCCGGCGAACACATCGTCTACGTCCAGTTGCGCGACGCGGCCGGTCGCACTGCCGCCTCGGCAGACACCATCATTCTTGGCGAGGGAGCAGACACCACGCCAACGCCCATCCCGCCTAGCCCTACTCCTGCGCCTACCGCCACGCCCATTCCACCCAGTCCCACTCCTGAGCCTGCCGCCCCAACCTTTACCCCAGCCCCCACACCACAACCGGTCACGACGGCAGAGCCTGTTCCCACCCAGCCCCAGGCTCAACCAACTGCCCAATTGCTATCTCCCACACCGCTCCTCCAGACAACACCAGACCTAGACGGCGCCACACCCTTCCCCACCTGGACGCCCCTGCCGACGCCAGCGCCTCGGGAAACCGATACTCCTGACACCCCCCTGGCTCTGCTCGCGATCCTGCAAGGGCTGGCTCTCACCCTCGGCGCCTACCTGGCTCTGCGCCGTGGACAAGAGTAGCGCAACGGTAAAAAGTGATTGTGTATGAGCGATCCCAGACCAATCGGTGTTTTTGATTCCGGGGTGGGTGGATTGAGCGTGTGGCGAGAGATCGCCCGCCAATTGCCCCGCGAAAACATCATCTGCCTGGCCGACCAAGCCCACGTGCCCTATGGTTCCCGCCGGCTGGCCGAGGTGCGGGCGCTGTCTGAATCCATCACGCGTTTTCTGCTGGCTCAAGAGGCCAAGATCATCGTCGTCGCCTGCAACACAGCTTCCGCCGCCGCACTACATCACCTGCGTCGCACCTTCCCCAGCGTGCTTTTCGTGGGGATGGAGCCGGCCATAAAGCCGGCCGTCGAACGGACCGACAACGGTGTCGTGGGCGTGATTGCCACTCAGGCCACCTTTCAGGGAAAACTCTTTGCCAGCCTGGTGGAGCGGTACGCGGGCAATGTGCGCGTGCTCACTCAAACCTGCCCAGGGCTGGTGGAGGCAGTGGAAGCCGGCGCATTGAACACCCCAGAGACCAAATCGCTGCTACAAAAGTACCTGACGCCGCTGGTCGAGGCCGGCGTGGATCAACTGGTACTCGGCTGCACACACTATCCCTTCCTGCGACCATCCATCGAACAAGTAATAGGAGCGAGCGTGGCAGTTATTGACCCGGCTTCGGCCGTCGCCCGCCAGACGGCCCGCGTGCTGACCCAGCGGGGGATAAAAGCCAATCAAGGCCAAAAAGCCTGCCGGGTATTCTACACCAGTGGGGACGCAGCAAACTTTGCCGCGATGATTGAGCGATTATTGCCCCTCTCTGGAAAAGATGTAGAGGCGCGGGCCGTTCGCTGGCGGGCTGGTCGAATATACCTTGCCAGTTGACCTGTGGCACAAAATCCTGTATATTTAGGGCACAAAACAGGAGACGACTATGGCACAAGAACGCGTTCTGATAATAGAAGACAGTTCCGAGACCCAGCAACTATTGGCCGAACTGGTACTCGAACCCAACGGCTACCGGGCCATCGCGGCCCTGGATGGAGCAGAAGGTGTTCGGCTGGCCATAGATGAACAACCCGATCTCATCATCCTGGATATGAAATTGCCCAAGCTGGATGGCCTCGAGGTATTGCAGGCGCTACGCCAACGGGATATCAATATCCCCGTCATCTTTACCACCGTCCACGAATCCCCCGAATTGGTCGTGCAGGCCTTCCGGCTGGGCGCGCGCGACTATGTCATGAAGCCTTTCGGCCCCGACGAGATGTTGGAAGCGATCCAGCGCGTCTTTTCCGCCGGCAAATTGATCGAGGAACGGGACCAACTAACGCAACAGTTACTAGAGGCCAACCAGCAACTGGAGCGCCAACTCCAAGAACTAAACGCTATCTATACAATTGGACGGTCGGTCACGTCCGTATTGGACCTGAACCGCGTGCTCAACCGTGTGGTCGAGGCGGCAGTCTACGTAGCAGGCGCCGAAGAGGGCCTGCTCTTACTACTGGATAGCGACAAGGAAGAACTCTACTTGCGGGCGGCCAAGAACATGGACGAAAAAGTGGCGCGGAACCTGCGCGTGCTCGTAGATGATAGTATTGCCGGACGGGCGATCCAATCCAACCGCCCCGTGCTCGTGACCGGTGAAAACGCCAAAATCGTCACCGGCTATCTGGTCAAGTCGCTGCTCTATCTGCCACTACAAGTCCCTGAACGCGGCGTGATCGGCGTGCTGGGGGTGATCAATCGCCAGTCAGAGCACTCGTTCTCCGAGAAAGACATATTCCTGCTCTCGGCCCTGGCGGATTACACGGCTATTGCCATCGAGAACGCGCGCCTGTTTGAATCGGCCGAGGTCGAACGGGCCAAATTGGAGACAGTCCTACGACAAACACAAGATGCAATCATCATAGTTGACGAGAATAACAACATCCTGCTGTGCAACACCGCAGCCCACGCCGTGCTGGGGCTGGATGGGACACCAGCGCTCCACAAAGCAGTCACCGATGATATCCCCAATCAGACCCTGCGCGGTATGCTCGCCCAGGTACAACAGACAGGACGAGTTGTACATACCGAGGTACCTCTGGACGACGGTCGCACCTTCAACGCACAACTCACCCCCATCAAGGGAGTAGGACAGGTGTTGGTGATGCAGGATATCACGCACTTGAAAGAGCTGGATCGCATCAAATCAGAATTTGTCGCCAACGTCTCCCACGACCTGCGCACGCCGTTGACCAGTATCCAGGGCTACGTGGAGTTACTACCACACGTAGGGCCGGTGAACGAGCAACAGCAAGAGTTCATTCAATACGTTCACGACAGCATGCACATCATCACTGAATTGATTGACTCTCTGCTCGATATTGATCGTGTTGAGGCCGGATTTGACCTGGAAATGCTACCCTACGACCTGGTACAAGTGATAGACGATGCAGTCCAGAACTTTCGGCCGCAGGCAGATGCAAAGAACCAAGAACTAGACTGGCAACCACTCAGCAAACTACCGTTGGTACAATGCAACCCTAACCGCCTGCGGCAGGCGATAGACAATCTGCTTAGCAACGCGATCAAGTACACACAAGAGGGTGGTCAAATCGCCGTGAGCGTAGTTGATGGTGAAGGGCACGTCGTGGTAAGCGTGGCCGATAACGGCATCGGTATCCCTATCGCCCAACAACCCTACATTTTTGACAAATTCTATCGCGTGGAATCGGAAGAGACGATAGGCATCGTCGGCAGTGGATTGGGGCTGGCTATCGTCAAGACGGTGATCGAAAAACACAATGGCCGGGTGTGGGTCGAGAGCAAGCCCGGAGAGGGTAGTGTTTTCAGTTTCGTGCTGCCCATGTTGGAAGCGCACGACTGCTAAGAAACAGCTTTTGTAACTGCTCAGGCATAACCAGGAACACAGAGATGCAGAGTTCCACGGAGGAGAAAGAAGAAAGTTTGCTTGTCGTACCAGTTTTCAGCATAGAATAGTGTTTGCCCGCCTCTGGGCGGACGCTCGCCTCTGGGCGGACGCAAGCACATATTTCCCTGTCTCTGTAATTCTCTGTGTCTTCTCTGTGTGACTCTGTGTAATGACTATCTGGTTGAGCAGTTACCAGTTTTTTGAAAAACTAAAAAACCCGTCCTCGCTGTTTCTCATAAAATGCAGGGCACCGTAGGGGTTTTGGGCGCTCACCCGCAGGAGCGTAGGGTTAGCGTAGGGTTAGCGTAGGATTGGCGTCAAGTCCTACGAAGTAGAGTGTGGTATCATCAAGTCGAGTTAAGGACAGTTTCTTTTCTCCTCCTTTTGGGTGAGAGCCAGGATGTGGCGGATCCTGGCTCTCCACGTTTTTAACAGGGTCGGCGGCGCGAGCTGCCGGCCTTTTTGCTTGGCTGGATCGTTTCACGGTGATATAATCCCTGCTCAGGAGAGCGGATGAACGGAAACGAAAAACAGAGCGCAAAAGCAAATCTCACCGAGCTAGGCCGAGCCGTGACGCTGGTGATGGCTCTCTTCATCGCCAGCCGGGCGCTTGGACTGGCGCGCCAAATGGTCATTGGCTCGCTATTCGGCGCCGGCAGCGATCTCGACGCCTACCTGGCCGCGGCCCGCATCTCAGAGACAGTGTTCCTGGTCATCACAGGCGGGGCGTTAGGCTCGGCCTTTATCCCCGCCTTTGCCGGTCACCTGGCGAAAAAAGATCACGTCGCAGCCTGGCGGCTGGCCTCGGCCACCGTCAACCTGGCGCTGATCGCGCTGACCGTCGTGGCCGGGCTGATGGCGCTCCTTGCGCCGACATTGGTACAGACAGTCATCGCCCCTGGCTTTGCTCCACCCCAACAGGCACTCACAGCCAGCCTCCTGCGGCTGATGTTGGTCTCCCCCATCATCTTTGGCGTGAGCGGCATCGTGATGGGAGTGTTGAACGCCCACCAGCATTTTCTTCTACCGGCGCTGGCGCCCTCGGTCTACAACCTCTCGATCATTGGCGGAGCGTTGCTGCTGGGTCCACGCCTGGGCGTGCGGGGGATAGCGGCCGGTGTGGTCGCGGGCGCGGCGTTGCACCTTTTGGTGCAAATGCCGGGATTACTGCGCTACGGCGCGCGTTACATCCCCACGCTGGGGCTGGATGATCCCAGCGTGCGCGAGGTAGGGCGACTGATGGCGCCCCGCATGCTGGGCACGGCCATCACCCAACTCAATTTTGTCGTCAATAACAGCCTGGCCTCGGGGTTAGGGGTGGGAGCGGTCTCGGCCATCAACTATGCCTGGTTGCTGATGATGCTGCCGCAGGGGGTCTTTGCCCAGGCAGTGGGGACGGCCGCATTCCCCACCTTTGCCGCGCAGGCGGCTCGCGGCGAGCGAGACGAGATGCGCCACACACTGGCCGCGACTCTGCGGTCAGTCTTTGCGCTCTGCCTGCCGGCCACGGTGGGGTTGCTGGCGCTGGGCCAACCATTGGTGGGACTGCTCTTTGAGCGGGGAGCGTTCGAATCATCCTCAACGGAGGCGGTGGCGTGGGCATTGGCTTTTTACGCACTGGGCCTGGTGGGGCACGCCGGGCTAGAGATCATCGCGCGCGCCTTTTACGCGCTGCACGATACGTTCACGCCGGTATGGGTGGGCGGGCTGGCGATGGGCCTCAACGTGGCGCTAAGCCTGACACTGCCGGGGGCGTTCGGGTCAGCGGGGTTGCCGCCCCACGCGGGGCTTGCGCTGGCCAACTCGGCCGCCACTCTGCTAGAGTTGGCGGCGCTGATGGCGCTGATCCGGCGGCGGCTAGATGGATTAGAAGGGCGGCGAACGCTGATCGCCTTTGCCAAAAGCGGGTTAGCATCACTGGCGATGGGGGCCGCGCTCATTGGATGGCGAGTCGCGCTGCCCCACGCGGGATCACTGGCAGTGGGAGGCGGGGGTGTCCTGTTGGGTGCGGTTGTCTACGTAGCCGCAGCGCTAATACTGCGAATGGAGGAACTACGAGCAATCGCAAATCTGGCGCGACGCCGGCCGGGTTAGGGCAGGGGCCTCACCACGCTCATCCCAAAGAAGAACCAGGCCAGCCCAGCGGCAGTCACAACGCAGCAAAGCAGAAGTAGCAGCAACAACCCGCCTACCGCGACCACCATGACAACGTCCCTGCGCGCCTCCTGACCGCTCACAGCGATGACGACCAGACCCAAAACAATCAGCAGTAACAGGACAATGACAACGGTCGCCAGTAGGATGGTGGATAACATCATTCGGCTACCCCTCAGGCTCGAAAGGAACAATGCCTTGCGGTGACAGTTTTTGGACCTTGAGCTCGGCCTGGTCCAGTTGAGCGTTGCAGCGAGCGGCCAACGCCTGCCCGCGTTCGAAAAGTGTCAAGCTCTCCTCCAGCGTCAGCCCCCCTGCCTCTAGCTTGCAGACAGTCTCCTCCAGTTCAGCAAAGGCCTGCTCAAAGGTCAGGTTTTCGATTTCTTCCATTTCATCCCTCCAACCGAGGCTTGGCCAATACCTCCATCACACACAGGTCAAAGAACTGTTGCACGTTAGCCGGGACGAGGACGACGGCAGTGTCAGCGCCCCGGCCGGTACCGGCGATGGCGATGCAGGGTTCCCCCACCCGCACCAGTCCGGCGTCGGCGGCCATTAGCGCGATCTCGACCACGACCTTCATCCCCTGCCCAAAGATACGCAGCGTCTGGGCCACGATCTCGTCCACCTGATAAGTGCCCCACTTTTTGCGCACGGCCCGGCCAATTCCGCCCAGCGCGTGCTGGCAGGTGAGTACCTTGGCCCCGGCGGCCTCAATGGCAGCGCGGTTCTCTTCCGTCAATTCCTGTGTATTAGGTTCGCGGAAGCCGGCGACATGAGTCACGACGACGACGTCGTATCCCTGGAACTGCCGGGCCGCCAGTACGCCAGTCTCCCCCCGCGTGCTGGCGACCAGCACGGTGCGAATGTCTAATTCTTCAGCTCGCTGTTTGGCGATTCCCAGCACTCGTGTAGTGTTCTGCTTGCCAGGCTTTTCAAAATAGATAGATTGAACGGTGGTTTCGGACATAGCGGCCTCCTTTAGATTCTAGAATTCTCTCGTCAGACCTTGAAGGTTTCGGAAAACCTTTAGGGGTCTCAGTAGATCCAAAATGTTACGACAACAAGACCTCGGAGGTCTCTCGAGAGCGCCTTTGCCGGTAAAAACGGGCGCAATCTAAGCAATTTTGCTGCCAATGTCACCTTCCGAGACCTCCGAGGTCTGAAATTTGGATCTACTGAGCCTTGGAAATCTAGAACTGAACAGCCCTGGGTGCTCAATAACAGCTGGTATCTGTTATTGGCAAGAGCGGAAGGTCCTGCCTTTGGCCGTCTCAATCTAACCCAGGCTTATGCGCGTTAACAGAATTTTCAGTGGTACATCATCCATCTTGCTTTTTTCGAACCGAACAGCCTTTCTGAAACAATCTCAACGGCCCACATCATCCCCCATCAAAACCGCCGACTCCTCGAGCCTCGTGCAGAGAAGCAACCCCAGCACCATGAGCACGATGAGCACGATCAGGGGGGAAATCATTGAGCCTGTCTCTGGCGACTTGAAGGCATCCATCCCAAAGATAAAGACGATGCCCGAGATTTGCCCCATCAGCAAAAGCATGCCGTTCGACGTGCCCTCCGGCGCCGGGTACGTGATCTCGGCCCCGTACTGGAAGCCGAGCGGCCCCGCGCTGAGCAAAAAGAAACCCAACACAAAGGCCGAGACGAGCAATAGCCAGTAACTCGCGGCGATGGCGAGGCCGACGAGACCCAGAGTCGCGCCAACCATGGACAGAATAATGAACGGGGTTCTCTTGCGATAGTGGTCGGAGAGCAATGGTATGACCACAGCGCCAATGATGCCGCCCCCGACCATCAAACCCCCGACGATTCCGGCCTGGGTGATCGAGAATCCGCGCGGACTGACGATTTCCTCGATCCACGTCGTCACCCCATTGAACACGCCCAGCCCCACGAAAAAGACCACCATCAGGAGCGCAAAGTCCCGCTGGCGCAACATCTGCCTGAGGCCATCAAAGACCAGAGAACGCTCCTCCTGCTCTGAAGGGCAGGGGGGCGTGGGCGGGCGTTCTCGGACAACCGCGAAAAAGATGACGATGGCGATCACCGACACAACTCCATAAGCGATGAGCGTGCTGCTGATGCTGGATTGCAGCGTCAGATACGGAGTCAGCACCATCCCTGCGACGATGCCCAGGTACATTGCCAGCGATCCCATGCCCGACGCGGTCGCCCGCTCTCGGATGGGGAACCAACGAGCGGCCACCTTGGTCACGGCGTTGAGGATGAACGGCTGTCCGATGGCAATCCCGATTTGCGCGACGAGTACCCACGTATAGTTCGTCGCCAGCAAGCCCCGCAGCAGGCCAAAGACGCCCGTCAGCGCAACTCCTATTCCCACGGCGACGCGGATCCCATAGGTGTCGATGGCCCACGAGGCCGGAATCGAGACAAAGATATAGACGATCATAAAACACATGGACAACAGGCCAATGCTGAGGTCCGAGACCCCATAATAACCGGCGGCGCTGCTCGTGATTGGGGCGAACGTGATCCACAAAAGCTGGTTCACGGCGACGACAAACATGAACGCCAGCAACACGATCTAGCGGACCCATAGACTTTGAAACTAGTTTGTTCTATCGGATAAAACCTCCTGTTACGATAGGGGCAGGCCTTGCGCCTGCCAGAGGGCAATCACAAAGGTACGCCCCTACTCAATCCGCCAACAACTCTTCACAAATACGCACCGCTGCCACAGCGTCCGCGCCGTGAGCGTCGCAGCCCAGTTCCTCGGCCAGGCGCGGAGTGGTGCAGGCCCCGCCGATGACGATTTTCACCCGGGGGCGTAACCCGGCCTCCGTCAGCGCCTCGATGGTCGCCTGCAACTGGCCCACCATTGGCGTGAGCAGCACCGAAAGCCCTACCACGCCGGCCCCGCGTTCATGAACCGCCTCGACCACACGGGCCGCTGGAACGTTCGACCCCAGATCCACCACGTCGAATCCCGCTGCGTTCAACATTGTGGACACCAGGTTCTTGCCGATGTCGTGGATGTCCCCCTGCACCGTCGCCAGCACGACGACGCCTTTGCCTTGCTCGTCAATCTCCTTCAACAGCGGTTCCAGAGGAGACAGCCCCTCCTTCATCACCTCGCCCGCCAGTACCAGGTCGGTCAGATAGTATTCGCCGGCCTCAAAGCGCTCGCCCACGGCCCGCATACCGGCGCTGAGGCCGTCGTTCAACACGTCCAGCGGCGCGGCCCCGGCCTGTAGTGCATCTCTTACCTGCGCTGCCACACCATCAATATCCAGGTCAACTACTGTTTCCAACACGCGCCCAATCGCATCTTTTGCATTCATCGTATGCCTCCATGTGTCAGTCCAGCGCCAGCGGACAAGTTCCGTAGCGGTGGGTAAACTCGATCATCCAGCGGGTGTTTTCGACCTTGACTCCATAATGAGAGTTGGTCATCGCCATGATGAACCCGCCGCCCTGACCGGCCGCCCGCAGCGCGTACCTCACCGCTTCCTCCACCTCCGAGCGCGTGCCGTGGCTGAGCACGTGGGAGATATCGAGGTTGCCAAAGATGCACATCCTGTCCCCCACGCGGCGCTTGACCTCGGCCAGGTCTATGCCGGCCGTCGGTTCCAGCGAGTGTACGCCGTCAAAGCCCCAATCCACGAACAGGTCGAGCAACTGGTAGATGTTGCCGCAGGAGTGAATGATGATTTTCAACCCGCGCTTGTGGGCCGTAGCGGCGATGCGGCGCAGGCTGGGGCCGAAGAACTCTTCCATCACGCGCGGTGAGGTCTGGGGGCCGCTCTTGTACCCCATATCATCAGAGTAGACGAAACCGGGCATTCCCGCGTCGGCGGCGGCGTGGACAGCCGCCAGGTAGAGCGTCTCGTAATACTCGACCATGCGCCGGATAAAATCGGGGTCGCGGCGCAGCGCCACCGCAAAGCCCGGCAACCCCATTACTTGCGAGGCATTCTCCCAGAGGCCCCAACATAGGCTGCCCATCAGGTAGATGCGGTCGCCGTAGGAGCGTTGCAGGCCGGCATAGACCCGGCGCATGCTCTTGTGGAGTTTGTCCGGGTCGGGATGGGACCAGGCGTCCCATTTTTCCGGCGTGGTCAGCAGCCCCGAGCGGTACATGGGCGTATCCAGGTTGCCGTCGCCGTCGGCGACAAAGTCGTACAGCCGCCCATAGATGTCGGTGGCCTGCCGGTTATCGCGTATCTTGAAGATGGCCGAGTACATCAGCCAGGAGCAATCGTAGCCCATAGCGATATCGGCCTCGACCTTTTTGTTCATAAACTTTTCCAGCTCGCGGTTGAACCAGCCGGAAGCGTTGATCAGCGGGGCGGCCAGCTTGAACAGCGCGCCGGTGACGCCCTCCTGGATGAGGTTGAGCGGCACCGCGCTGTCCTGCTCGCCCAGGATTTCATAGATCTGGTTCTGCTCCTCGGTGCAGGAAAAGATCGGTACACGGTCAGGCTGTTGGAGATTCAACGCGGCGGTGGTTCGCTCGTGACAGTTCATTGTTCATCACTCCTTCAGTGGATTAGTAAACCTTTTAGGGGCGCAGGGTAGTTTGTCGGATAGCCTATCCGACTTACGTCAACTCGCGGCCGCCAGTGATGTTGTACGCCTGCCCTGTGATAAAGCTGGCCCCGTCCGACGCCAGAAAGGCGACCAACTGGGCCACGTCCCCCGGCGTCGCCAGACGGCCCAGCGGTATCCGCGCTACGGCTGCTGCTACAACGTCATCGTAGGGCTGATTGGTGACCAGCGATTCGAGTTGCAGCCCCCACTGTTTCATCGCCGTGTCCACGTCGCCGGGCAGTACCGCGTTGACGGTGACGCCGAACTCGGCCACTTCCTGCGCCAGCGAACGGGTCAGCGCGACCACCGCCGCTTTGCTGGCGGCGTAGGCCGAGACGTAGGGCTTGGGTTTTTCCGCCGCAATCGAGGCCATGTTGACAATGCGCCCGCCCCGCCCTCCGGCGAGCATCAGCGGCAGCGCGAACTTGCAGCAGAGAAATGCGCCGGTAGCGTTGATCTCTAGCGTCCTGCGCCAGGCCTCCTCCGCCATCTGGATGACGGGACCAGGGCCGATAGCCGCGCCGGCGTTGTTGACCAGGATGTCCAGTCGTCCCCACTTTTCCTTCGTCTGCGCCACCATCCCCTGAACCGACTCGGCGTCGGTCACGTCCACGCGCACGGGCAACGCTTTGATCTCGCCGGCAGTAGCTTCCAACTCCTCCCACTGCCCGCCCCCGGCGTTGGGCAAATCTGAGGGCGGCGCGCAGATGTCGCCGATCACCACACGCGCCCCATCCCGCGCCAGCCGCCGGGCGACCGCTGCGCCGATACCTCCCTTGCGCCCCGCGCCGGTTACAATCGCCACTTTATTTTTTAGGTTATACATATTTGATCCTTCACATTGAGGTGCGACGCACCTGGCGATTCGTCTAATCCTCCGCCTTGTAAACCATCGAACTGAACTCGAGCAATCCCGGCGGCGCAAAGTTCACCTCCGGGTTGACCATCACCTGGATCAGGGCCGGTTGGCCCGATGCGGCGGCCCGCTCCAGGGCGGGACGGAGTTGATCCAGTTCCTCCACCATTTCGCCGTGGCAGCCGAACGCTTCGGCGACCAGGTCGTAGCGCGTGTCGGGTGAGAGTTCCGTCTCTACCATGCCGCCGGCCTGCGCGACGACTTGGGCGAACACCTGCGACGGACGCTCCATCCCCCAGCCCTGGTCGCAGAGCACCACCACGGTGATGGACACGTTGTACCGGTGGGCGGTCTCTAGTTCCTGGATGTTAAAGCCGATGGCTCCATCGCCGGAGATGAGGTAAACCGGCCTATCCGGCGCGGCCAGCTTGGCTCCGATGGCATAAGGCAGCCCCGTCCCCAGGTGGCCGAACTTGGCGGTGTAGAGGTAGCTGCGCGGGGCCAGGATGGGGTTAAAGCTGGCGCACCACAGGCTGGTGTTGCCCCCGTCCTGGACGGCGATGGCGTTGCGCGGGAAAAAGTCGCGTACCTCCCGCACCGCCCGGCCAGGGTTGACCTGGCCCCCGCTCTCTTGCAGCGCTTGTTCGAGCTGCGCCTGCCGCGCCTGGGACAGTTCGCGGTAACGCTCGAAACCGGCGTGCTCCTCGCGGGGTGCGACGCGCTCCTGCACCGCCGCCAGCAGAGATTCCAACGCGGCGCGCGCGTCGGCCAGCAGCCCCACGTCAACGGGACGATTCAGGCCGATGGAGGCCGGGTCTGCATCAATGTGAATAACCCGCTGATGGGCGGGGTCGCCCCAGGAGGGCGCGCGGCCCCAGTTATCCAGCTCGCCCACGCGCCCGCCTACCACCAGCACCACGTCCGCCTCCGCGCGGGCGGCCTGCATCGCGGGGTCCAGGGGGTGAAAGTAGCGGGCGTGGTCTTCTGGCACGACGCCGCGCGCGCCCAGGCTGGTGGAGATTCCGGCCGCCAGGTGATCGGCCAGGGCGACGAACTCGTCCCAGGCAGCGGCCCAGGAGACGCCCGCGCCGGCGTGCAGGAAGGGCCGCTCCGCCCGCGCCAGCAGGTCGGCCGCCTGGGCGATGAGGGCCGGATCGCCCGGCCCCGGCTTGCACGCGCGGTACTGCGACGGCGACCAGACGTTCACCGTCTCCGGGTCGCCGCTGGAGCGCATCACGTCCTCCGGAATCTCGAGATAGACGGGGCCGGGCCGGCCGCTGGTCGCCTCGCGGTAAGCGCGGCGGATCAGCTCCGGCAAGCGACGCCACTCGCGGACACCCGCGCTCCACTTGGTCACCGGGCCGTACAGGCCCAAGAGGTCCACGTTCTGGAACGCGCCGCCCCGGTTGGGGTAGATGATGTTGCGCCGCCGCTGGCCGCTGAGGGCGATCACAGGGCTGCCCTCGGCGTAGGCGGTGACGATGCCGGATACCATATTGGCCGCGCCTGGCCCAATGCCGCCGATGACGACGGCCGGTTCGCCTCGGATTCTGGCCCATGCCTCGGCCATGTTCGCCGCCGCCGTCTCGTGACGCGCGTTGACGAAGCGGATGTCGTACTTGTGCAGTTTGGCCAGGAACGGGTTGAAGCTTCCGTCCAGGATGCCGAACATAACACTGACGCCTTCTTCCTTCAGACATTTGAGCAATAGCTCGCCGCCGGTGATTTCTGTCATTGGGTTTTGCCTCCTTATGAAATGTGGTTTGTGAAACGTCAAACGTGATTTGGGGAGCTGGCTGCTTCGTCGTTCGCTCCCAGGTAGGAAAGGACCAATCGTCGCCGTGAAAAGTGGCCCAGGGTGATGAACTCGATCAGCATCGGGCCGCCGAGCAGCGCGCGGATGATGCCTCTCACGCTCCGCCCCTGCCGGTGGAGCGCTAACACCCGCTCGCCCAGTTCTTCCAGGTAGGCGATTTTGGCCGCCAGTTCCGTGGCTGGGTCGCGGCGCACGCGGGCGCTGCCGGGGAAGAGCGTGGTCGCCGGCAGCGCGGCGATGCGCTTGAGCGATGAGATGATGCCCCATATATCGTACCCGGCGCGCAGCGCGCGGTCGCGCCCGCCCACGAACAGGTCGCCGGTAAAGAGCCAGCCCCGGTCGGGTTCGTACAGGCAGACGTGGTCAGGACTGTGGCCGGGGGTGTAGATCACCCGGAAGCGGCAGTGGTCGGTCTCGATCATCTCGCCATCGGAGACGGGTTGCGCTTGTGATGGCTCAGGCCAGCCCCACATAACGCGGCGGTAGGGGTGCAGCGGCTGCCGGTTGCGCGGGTCGGCCAGGATGGGCAGGGCCAGCGGGTGGGCGCGAATCACCAGCCTCTCGCGCTCCCGTTGCAGGGGGCCATTGCCGCCGATGTGGTCCTCGTGGGTGTGGGTGTTGACGATGGTGGTGAGGGGAGCCTCTGCCAGCGCGTCCATCAGCTCCGGCGCGCTAAAGGCGCAGCCGGTATCCACCATCAGGCTGTCCACCAGGTAGGCGGTGGTCCAATAGCGCCCCCGTCCGGCGAGCGTGCGAGCCAGGTCGAAGCGGGTGATGTCATCGTAGGTTGTGATTTTGAGCACGGACCCTAGCTCTTTTGCGTTGCCGCTTCCCTGGCCTTGCTCTCGTTGACCAAGCCCAGCAAGGCCAGGCCGAGCAGCAGGAAAGCGCCAATCGAGAGAATCGCCAGTCGCTGCCCTGATTGCTCCGCCAGTGCCATCGTTTGTCCATGCGTCTGGTACCACAACGCGGCCTCCGCCGCCACCCAGCCATAGACCGCCGGGCCGATGAAGGATGATGTGCGCCCGGTCATGGAGAAAAAGCCATAGAACTCGGCGCTCTGCCCCGGCGGGCTGAACATCGCTACCATCGTCCGGCTGACCGATTGGACGCCCGCCATAGCGAACCCGGCAAATGCGCCGATGATGAAGAAACCAGTCTTGGTTTGGTTAAAGTACAGCCAGATCACGACCCCGACCATCATCAAGATCGAGAGCACCAGGGTCCGTTTGCCGCCAATGCGATCCACCAACAAACCAAAGATATAAGCTCCGGCGACGTTGGTCGCCTGCACCAGGATGACAAAGATGATCAGTCCTTGCTGGTCCAGGCCAAACAGCACCGCGCCGATGATGGCGGCAAAATCCAGCGCCATTATCACGCCGTCGTTATAGATCAGGAAAGCGAGCATGTACTTGACGAATTCCTTGAAATGACCTGCTTTCCGCACTGTATTACCCAATTGCTTGAAGGCGACGCTCAAATAGTTTTCTCCCTGGGGCAGTTGATGTGGCCGTGCGCGTTCGGGCAGCCAGAAAAAAATCGGTAGCGCCGAGATGGCCCAAAAGATGGCCGTAATTACCAACGACAACCGGACGATGAACGTGTCGTCAGCAAAGGTGTCGCCCAGAAACATAATCAGCGGCAAAATCAAGACCAGACAGATGATCCCACCCGCCGTGCCGATGGCCCAGCCGTATCCAGAGACGCGCCCCATCTCCTCCGGTGTGGCGATCTCGGGCAGCAGCCCGTTGTAGAAAACCTGAGCGCTGCGATACCCGATCTCGGCTAGGATAAAGAATCCCATGCCGATCAACACACTGCCCGGTGTGGCGAAAAAGAGGCCGGCAGTGAACAGGGCAGACATGATCGTATAGAACAAAAGAAAGCGTTTTTTGGCCCCGGAAAAATCAGCGATAGCGCCCAGGACGGGCGAAGTGACAGCCACCACCAGCATAGCGATGCCCACGGCCAGCCCCCATAGTCGCGAGCCTTCTGCCCCGCCGGTTACCTTGCCCTGAAAGTAGGCGGAATAGACCGCCAGCAGGACGACGGCGGCATAAGCCGAGTTGCCAAAGTCGTACAAGTACCAGGCCCAGCGCTCGCGCCGGGTAGCGATTGGTTTAGGTGTTGCGATTGTCATTTGGTCCCCTCCTTTGTGTTTGTAGGGCAAGATGCCATCTTGTCCTACCTCTCCAACAGGTTAAAAGCCACTTTGATCGAACGACTGTCCCGTTTATCTATCGCCGTGAGAAACGCTTCTCGATAGTCCTCCAAAGGGAAACGATGGGTGAGCAGCTTGCCGCAATTCAGTTTCCCCGCCTGCATCCAGCGCATCGCCAGCTCAAAGGTGGAGAGGGTTTCTCCCTCCCACGTCACCACGTCGTGTCCCACCGCGCCGATCAGGTCTACCTCCTGGTACCAGACCGGCGTCACGTCCAGCCGCATCGGATGCAGGTTGACGCCCACCAGCACGACCGCGCCCCCGGCCCGCGTCCAGCGCAGTGCGTCGTTCAGCGTGCTCTCTATGCCGACCACGTCAAAGATCAGGTCAAAGCCGCCCAACAGCATGCGATTGCCGGCCCGGCCTTCGTACAACTTTGCCCCGGTCAGGCGGGCCGTCTCGGCAAAGCCATCGTCGCTCGCCAAAAAGACGTGTTGCGCGCCGTACTCTAGGGCCAGGTCGGCCTGCCAGGGGAACTGGGCGACGGCCGTGATCTCACAGGCGGGCTGCAAGGCGTGGATAGATTGTATCAGCAAAAAGCCAATCGCGCCACACCCCAGCACCAGTACCCGCTCCCCTGCTTCCGCCGGGCGGCGATAGGCGGCGTGGATGGCGACCGCCGCCGGTTCGACCAAAATCGCCTGCTCGTCGCTCAGATCGTCCGGGACGGGCAGCAGCGTGTTGGCCGGGGTGATAAAGCTATCGCCAAAGCCGCCGCCGGTGGGGTGATGCTCCCGTGGATCGGAGGCGTGCTCGCACAGCACCCGGTGACCGCGCGCGCAGGCGGGGCAGAGTTCCGCGCGGCCCCGCGCCACGCAATCATCGGCCCGCCCCCAACGCACCACCCGATCTCCAATCTTGAAATCCCGGACACCCGCGCCGGCCTCCACCACCCGGCCCACCATCTCGTGGCCCAGGTAGATGCGCTGGTGGGAGGGCAGCGCGACGGGCGCTACGTCCAGGCTGGCATCCACAAAGAGCTGGTGCAGATCGCTGCCGCAGATGCCGCACAGCCGGTTGCGCACGCGCACCCAATCGGGCGCGGGCAGCGGCGGGTCGGGCAGGTCGAGCAGGCGCAGGGGCGAGGTGGGCGCAAAGTAGGCGGCGGGGGAGATACGTCCCAGCAGCCGTGTGAGCAGTATTCTGGGAACGGAGACTTGCAAGATCATCGTCCTCATAATTTACCTTTGCTACCGGATACTTTTTCAGGAATGTCAAAAACAGTTACACAGAGAGCACAGAGAAGGCACAGAGATTCACTGGGACATTGAAAATTAGACAATTTGATAAAAGTGCCGCTTCACACTGATGGCACTGGTTCAGTTGGATGGGATGCCCTGATTTGGACTCGAAAATAGAATTGTAGCCGCAGATTCCATTCCGTGCAGCAGCTTTCGCGCTATGGAATCCGCGGCTACGTCATAATCCCATTTGACTGAACCAGTACCCACTGATAGATTCTCAAAAAACCTCTGCGCGTCTCGGTGAATTCTCTGTGAATCTCTGTAATCATAAACTTGGCAAGTGTCCGGTAGCAAAAGTTCGCCTCAACGCTTCCCCAAGCCAAGCGCGAGCGAGAGTCCCAGCAGCAGGATCATTGCCGTGACGATGGCGCGAAAGCGGTCGTGGTTCAGCCTGCTATCTATGCGGGAACCGGCCAGTATGCCCAAAAGAAGCGCGGGCGCGGCGTAGGCGTAAAACGTCAGTACTGCCGGCGTCAGGCGATGGGCCGCGTAATGCGAAGCGACGACCAGCGCGCCGTTGAAAAAGAAAAAAGTCTGCAACACGGCCCGGAACTTTTGCCTGGGCCACCGCCGGAGCGAGCCGTAGAGGATTACCGGAGGGCCGGGCGTGTTGTAAGCCCCGCCCAGACAGCCGGCGACAAAGCCGGCGAGATAGACCCAGCGCGGGGAACAGGCGCGCGCCCCCGCCGGACGTATCAATCTGTAGACGGCGTAAGCGATCAAAACCAGTCCCAGCAGCGGTCTGATGATGGATTCGTCCACGTTGGCGAGCGCCCACAGGCCGGCCGGTATGCCGAGCGCGGATGCCGCGCCCAGACGCAACACCTCGCGGACGTCCACCGCCTGGCGGTAGCGGATGAGATTCAGTGTGTACGCGGTCAGAGCCGTGAGAGCGACCAGGGGCGCGGCCGTGCGCAGGCCCAACCATAAAGTCGCGATAGGCATCAGTATCAGGGCGAAACCAAAACCCGACAAGGTCTGCGCGAGCGCGGCGCAAAAGACGACGGCGGCGATCAACAGTGCGGTCGTCATATCTTGCGTGCCTATTCTTCCAGGCGGGTCAGATTATCCAGCACGTCCAGGACGAGTTCGTTCAGGTCGCCGCGATTGGGCAGGGAGGCCATCATGCCGTACATCGCGGCCGAGCGCTGGGGCAGGTCGGCTCCCTTGATCCCCGTCATCGAAGAGGAGCGGGCGGTCAACTTGCTCATCAGATTGACCGGCAAGAGTTTGGCCGCCAGTTGGACGAGGCCCAGCTTGAGGGAATTTGCCAATTTGTTCAAGCTAAAGCGCTTTGCTCTAGCTGTCGCCCATCTCAAATCGTTGAGGAATTGGTCGGCGACTTGGGCGTGAGCGTGGGTCACGGTGAGGTGCAGGCTGGGCGGGAATTGCTGCCGGTCCAGATGCCAACCACGCAGCGCCAACTCGTCGGCGATTTCATAGACGTTTAGCGCGTCGGAGCCGATGGATAGTACGCTCATCGCCGGGTTGCCCAGGATTTTGATTCCTTCGATACTGTCAATTCCCTCTCGGAGTTTGACGGTTGTTTTCATGACGATAGCCGCAATGTCCAGGTAGCCCTCTTCGCCCAGATAGTTCATGATGGCCCAGGCAGCCGCTATTGGGCCGCCGGGCTTGGTTCCCGCCATCGTCGGCGAGGCATAGATGCCGCCGGCCCAGTCGGTATGCACAAAAAATTGGTGGCGGCGCAGGGGGCCGTTCTTGTACAGGATGACGGAGGCTCCTTTGGCGGCGTAGGCGTATTTGTGCAAGTCCACCGAGATCGAGGTGACGCCGGGCACGCTGAGATCGAAATCCGGCACGCTGTACCCCAGCTTGCGCGCAAATGGCAGCATAAAGCCGCCCACGCAGGCATCCGTGTGGAAGAGGACGTCGTGTTCCTGGGCGATGCGGGCCAGCTCGACGATGGGGTCTACCACGCCCTGCGGGTAAGAAGGCGCAGAGCCGACCATCAGAACGGTGTTGGGCGTGATAGCGTCCTGGGCGGCAGCGACGTCGGCCCGGAAATCCGGCCCGACCGGGATATGGATCGCTTTGACGGAAAAGTAATGGGCCGCTTTCTCAAAGGCCGGATGGGCGCTGGCGGGCAGGATCATCTCTGGCGCGGCAATGGACTTGACGGCGCGGCCCCAATCGCGGGCGGTCTTGACCGCCATCAGGAGGCTTTCTGTCCCGCCGGACGTCATATTGCCCACGGTCTCTTCGTCGCCGCCGAGTAGGCTGGCCGTCATCGCCGCCACTTCCGCCTCGAACTTTTTCAGGCTGGGGAAAGCGGTGGGGTTCAGCCCGTTCTCAGAAAAGAACATGGTGTAGGCTTCTTTGAGCAACTCGGTCACGTCGTCGCCGGCGCGATAGACCAGGCTCCACGTTTTTCCTTCCCGCCATTTGGCGTCGCGCGCGCGGGCCTGCCGCATCGTGGCGAGGACGTTTTCGGCGGGCGTTCTCTTGGGAGGCAGCGCGAGTGTCATCCTTGGGCTCCTTTTGCTAGATAAACCGCTTCATCAATTCATTCACTATCTCGTCCGCGTTATCCGGGGTGACGCCCAGTTGCCGATAGGCTCGCTCGGCGTCTGCCAGCCGGTGGGGATCCTCCATATCGCTCAGACTGGAGAATATCCCCAGCCTTCTCCCCACCTGGTACAACCGTTGGCGTTTTGGTTCCAGTGCCAGAAAGGCGCGCGGGATGGCCAGCATACGCTCTTTATCATGCGGGAGAGTGCCTTCGAGATCGCCAAACAGGTTCAGCACGTGATCGCTCTTGACGACGCTGGTGATTCCATCCAGGGCCTTGATGAACGTCAGAATCTCTTCCGCCGCCATTACGTCCGTACATTTTTCAAACCGGCCCGCCTGATAATCCTCGGACAGCGGCGCCCGGTTAGGAATTGCTAGGGTTCTCAGTCGTATGAAATCCGGGTTTATCTGGTTCAGTGCACTAGCCGTTTGCCGGGCGTGTTCTGCAGAGAGCGCTCTTCCTCCCAGCCCCGGCATGTAATACTCGGAAAGCTCAATTCCGGCCTTTTTTACCCTGCGCCCTGCCTGTATCTGTCTCTCGCGCGTCACACCCTTTTTGACCATTTTGAGCACCTCGTCGCAGCCGGATTCGAGGCCGATGTGGATCCTGTTCAGACCGGCCTCTCCGATACTCTTCAGATCGTCATCTTTCATCCGGGCAACCGTGTGCGAGCGCGCGTACGACGTTACCCTCTCTACCCAGGGAAAGCGCGTCTTGAGGTGCGTCAGGATTTTCACCAGATCGGGGGGCGCCATTATGAGGCTGTTGGCATCCTGCAAGAAAACGGATGTTGCTCCGTAGGTCAGCCAGTTGAAGGCCGCGCGCGAGGCCGGCAGATCGTCCGCTTCGATGCCTTTGACTTGTTGTATGCGACCAGTTGCATCCGCCTTCTGCCGTACCATTTCTACGTATCTGTGGACCGCATCTATGTCTCTCTTGACGTGGGCCACCGGACGGACAGAGAAGCGCGTCCCCTTGTACACAGGGCAAAAGGCGCAATGATTCCAGGGGCAATTTCTGGTCAGGCGCAGGAGGAGGCTGTATGCCTCACTGGGTGGCCGTATGGGGCCTTGCTCGAATCCGTTGTAAGTATCATTTTTGTGGAGGGTCATCAGACGCAGTTTAGCACAAAAGCGCGGAGAACGCCAGTAGAGGCGCGATTATCGCGTCCCTACATTCTCCGCGCTTCTGTGTTGAAATTTTGTTTACTTTTTCTCTTTGGTCTCCAACGCTCCCTTCACCGCCGGCAGGTTCTTGATCGTCTCGATCACGTCCACGCCGGTCAGCGCAGTGACCGTCTCTGGCACCTGGGCAATGATGTTGGCAATGTCGCGCGTGATCTGCGCGGCACCCGCACCGTCGCCGCCGCCGCCGATGATGACGATACGCTCAGTTTGCGCCAGCGGCTGTGCGATGGCCTCCGCCACCTGGGGCAGGCTGTCAATCAACTGCTGGATGATGGCCGCCTGGTTATACTCTTGCCATGCCTCGGCCTTTTGCTGCATGGCCTGCGCCTCGGCGATACCCTGCGCCCGGATCACCTCTGCCTCGGCGATACCGCGAGCGCGGGTGGCGTCCGCCTCCGCTTCACCGGTGGCGCGAATCGCCGAAGCCTGACCGTCGGCCTCGGTCAGGGTGCGGAACTTTTCGGCGTTGGCCAGCGTCTCGATGCGGTATTGCTCCGCCTCGGCCGGTTTGCGCACTGTCGCTTCCAGCTCCTGCTCTCTGCGCTGGACCTCTTGCTGCTGCACCTCGATCCGCTTTTGCTTCTCTATGACCTCGATCTGGACTTGTTCGGCCTTGACCTTTTGATTCTCAATGTTCTGCTGGATGGTGTAGGCCAGCTCGGCCTCGGCCTTTTTCCGGTTGACCTCCGCCTCGTAGGACGCCTTTTGCACCGAGTATTTCTTATCCGCCTCGGCGATCTTGGTCTCGGCCTGGAACTTGGCCGTCTCCCCCTCCTGCCGCGCCTCGGCCGACTTGATGGTGGCATCTCGCGCCGCCAGCGCCTGGCCGATGGCGGCGTCTCGCTTGACCTCGGCCGTGCGGGCCTGGCCCAGCGCGTTCAGGTATCCTTCGTCGTCACGAATGTCTTTGATGGTGAAGGAGATGATGCCCAGGCCCATGTTCGCCATGTCTAGCGTCGAGACGTCCTGCACCCTTTGGGCAAAGGCATCCCGGTCCTTATAGATCTCCTCCACCGTCATTGTGCCCAGGATGGCGCGCAGGTGACCGGCCAGCGTCTCGTGCGCGACGTTCTTAACCTCGGCGGCGCTCTTGGAGAGGACCTGCTCGGCGGCGGTGCGGATAGAGACCGCGTCTCCATTGATCTTGATCTGCGCCACGCCATCCACGCTCACCGGCACGCCTTGCTCGGTATAGACTTCGGGCGTCTCTACGTCAATCGTCATAATTTCCAGCGACAGCACGTCCACCCGCTCGACGATGGGCAAGACGACCGCGCCGCCTCCTTTGACGATGCGAAAGCCGACCTTTTCCTTCTTTCCCGTGCGGGGATCGGTGATGGTGTGCCTGAGACCCGAAATCACCAACACCTGGTTGGGGCCGACCTTTTTGTAGCGGGACGCGGCCATGGCGAGCAATACAAAGAACACGAACAATATGCCTGCCGCTGCTACAACCGCTATACCAATAGTTCCTGAACTAATCATCGTTTATCCTCCTTAACTTGTTTGATAGAAACTAGGCTTTTCGTTCCACAGTTACTCCTCAACACGAGCGCGCGCGCTTTTGGCCCGCACCATAACCACGTTGCCTGCTTCCTCCACAATCTCCACCGCCGCGCCGCGTGGGATGGCCGGCCCGTCGGCCGAGCGGGCGGGGCGACTCGTTCGCGCACCCCGGGCGACGAGCACGACTTCCCCCACCTGGCCCTCTGGAATGGGAGTGGTCGTCTCGGCCGACATACCCACCAACTCCCCGGCCTGCACTTCGCTGGAGCCCTGGGCCGCCAGCAATACGCGCGTGTACAGCAGGAACATCACAGTCGAAAGCCCCACCCCGCTCACGGCCGAGATCAACAGTCCCCACACGGGGCGGAGATGGGTCACGGTGTTGACGATGATGCCCGTCCCGCCAAAGGTCGTGATGAACGTAGCCAGGATGATGGGGCTTAGGGGGGAAAGCCCTACCTCGGGGTGATCCACACTGTGGCTGATGTCGTGGTGGAAGGGCATCTCGATGTGGATGTCCGGTTCGCCGGGGTGAAGATCAAGGCCGGGGATGTCAACATCCATGCCGGGAACCTCGACGTGAGAAAGTCCCCCCAGCACCACCGCGACGAGCGCATATCCCAAGCCCAGGGCAAAGAGGAAAAAGTAAATACAGTTGAGCGTTCCCAATCCGATTAACTCGTTCATCGCCTCCGCCTTTCTGGCGCAAACTCACAGGAAGAGCGCCTATATCTAAACCTAATCTATAGTATACTACGTTGAGATAGGGACACAAGTTGCAGATACGTGGGGATTCCGCAGCAAGTCCAAGTTATGTAACCACCAGATGTGTGGAAAGCCTCAGCCCAGTTGGATGCCTTTGGGTTGAACGAGTTTCTCCAGTTCGCACAGCCGCGCTAATCCACGAATTCAAAGAGACCCCAAAATATAGGCTAAGGAGTGTGGCCCACAATCGAAAAGGCCGGGCCTAACGCCCAGCCTCACTGTTCCCCAAAAATGGACCTTCTATTAGCCCACTGCTTTTCGACCTTGTGCCTCTGCCAGGTTCTCGTACAGCGTACGACTGAATCCCGTAACCGCAATAAATCGGTCCAGCAACGCGCGCTCCATTTCAGTATCGCGCATCTGGAGATAAGCACTGTAAATCAACGCCAGGTCGAGGTTCAACACTTTATCCAATGTGTACATCATAGCTGATAGCGAATCGGGGCTCTCACCTAGTTGCTCCCGGGCCAATTCGAACAATTGCTGTCGCGCCAGTCCTTCCAGCAGGATAATGTCTTCGAACGTCAGATCAACATCTACCAACTTTTCACCCAACGTCCACCGTTCTTCAGTGCGTTTTCCATCGAACGGCCCATCCAGCAATCCCATCAACCATTCCCGAAGCACGCTGTGCCAACGTCTGGCAAAGCGCGTGTTGGACATCAGCGGTTGCACACCCTTGAGTTGAGCCAGTCGCTTTCCAAGAGCACCTACAATATCAGCGGCCTTAGAGTCCAGGCAACCACGCAGTTCGGTGATCCGCATCCGGTCACCATCATCCCACCCGACACACATTTTGACCTTGTCGAGATAGGCCGTCATCAAGAAATGCACCTTCTACCCGCCACGATTATCGCCTACTCACCCTTCCTTCGCCCTGATCAGTGTCTGCAGTTTCTCCCCAATCGTCAACGTGACACAGCAACAACCGCCGGCGCTGCATCACGGCTGCCCTCCATCGACTACGATTGCGCACCTGCTGCAATGTGCATCGCAGCCGCTGCGACATCGCCACCCGAGGGTATCCTGCCTTCCGTGTTATCTCACTTTGATTCATTTCAAATTAACCTCACTGCATACCAGCATCAAGCAACCATCTTGCACTAGGGTTATTTCGCACAACCGGCAAGTAGCGCAAAGAGCACGATATTGGGGCAGATATAGGATACCACAGAAGGTCAAGCTCGGAGGTTGCTAAGGCGTTACGATTCAGTTACAAGCATTGATGTTGCGGGGCGCACTAGGGGGAACTCGAGATTAGTTGTTTCAAGATGGGTAGATTTGCCGTGGATAGCGCAAAGGCACAAACGGTCGCTCAATTCGCAATGTTTTGCACAGATTGTCAGACCTCGGAATCGCCGCTCGCGAACATGTAACCAACCCCACGCACGTTGAGGATATATTCGGGGTCAGAGGGATCCTCTTCCAGCTTCTTGCGCAAACGGCGGATATGTACCCTGATGATCGCACGCGCACCCCAAGCATCGGTTTCATATCCTTGGGCGTGGCGCACCAATTCCTGTGGGCTCCAAACTCGGTCTGGCGTCTCTACGAGACAGGTCAGTATCTTGAACTCGGTGGGGGTCACATCCAACGAGCGTCCACGCAACGTAACGGTGTGTTTCTGGCGGTCCACTACAACGTCGCGAACCTGTACAAGATGACTAGACCGTGGAGGTGTTACTTCTTCAACCGCCTCAGCGCCCTCTACCGTGACCAATTCGGTTATCGCATGTTGCAACTTGTTGACCAAGTGTTGTCGCTGCTGTTCCTGTTGGCGCTTTATCAGGCCCTTGCGCACACTTGTCAAAATGTCGGGGATAGGACAGGGTTTTAGTAAATAATCGTGCGCCCCATGCTTGATAGCTTGCATAGCCGTCTCCAGCGTCCCAAAGGCGGTCAACAAGACAATCACTGTGCCGGGGGATCGCTCCCGCACAGCGTCAGTCACTTCAAGTCCATCCATCCCCGGCATCTTGAGGTCAAGCACTATCATGTCAAAAGGCTCGCTCTTATCCAACAGGCTCAACGCCTCTTCACCGCTGGCGGCCGTAGCTACGTGGTAGCCTTCCAACTTTAGCACTTCCGCCAGAGAGATGCGGGCTACAGCTTCATCGTCCACTACCATGATGCTCGCAGGTTGTTGCTCTACCATTTCCTCACCCTCACATTTGCAAGTGCAAAACAATCCATCCGAAATTCCAAATCAATTGACAGGCAGCTTGACGACGAACGTCGCCCCCTGGCCCGGTTGGCTCAACACCTCAATCGCACCACCGTGGCGCTCTACGATTCCGTAGCTTATGGCCAGTCCCAACCCGGTACCATCAACCTTGGTCGTATAGAAAGGCTCAAACAGATTGACAATTTGTTCCACTGGTATGCCCGGGCCGGTATCCTGAAAGCGCACCATAACCCACTCGCCATCTTCCGCAAGCAACGTCTCCAACCACAAATCGCCGCCAGACGGCATGGCGTCTATAGCATTGATGACAATGTTCAGAAACACCTGAATAATCTGGTCTGGAACCATGGGGGTAGCCGGCAAGCCAGAGGTTAAACTGGTATGCACGTTGACGTGGCCGTGTTGCAATCGCTTTTGGGCCAGGGCCAGCACATTTTCCACGATCGCGTTGATATCGCTGGGCGACATACCGCCCCGTGAAGGCCGGTAGAAATCCAGCATACGCTGCACGATCTTGATCAAGCGCCACACTTCAGACTGGGCCATGCTCAGATACTCGAGCCGCTTATCCTCACTCAGACCATCGTGCAAGCTCAGGTGCATGCTGTTGTGGATTGATTGCAGGGGGTTGTTAATCTCGTGAGCGATGGAAGCGGCTAACCGACCAATGGCAGCCATTTTTTCCGCCTGCACGAGCTGGGCCTGCGAACGTTCTACCTCCTTCGCAAATTCGGCCAATTCGTTGTACAGATTAGAGTTATCGACAGCTACGGCAACCGAGGCCGCCATCGCCTGTAACAGTTCCAGGTCTTGCTCGGTGAACTTGCCATCCAGTTTGTTGATTACTTCAATAGCGCCAATTACCCGATCACGGATTGTCAGTGGTACGCAGAGAATGGCGCGAGAAGTGATACCTGCCTCCTCGTCAACCTCGGCCGAGAAGTGAGGGTCGCGCTCAATGTCGTTGACGATTTTAGATTCGCCAGACTGCACGACGTGGCCCACGATGCCCTCTCCCGGCCGGATCGTCCGGCCAGTGATCCAGCCTTGCTCGGGGCTAAAGGTCGTGCGAAAGACCAGCTTGTCTGCTTCCTCATCCACCAGCACCAGGGAGCCGGCCTCCACTCGCAGGATTTCACGGATTCCCAGCACCGTCGCCTTGAGGACCGCGTCCAGATCAAGGCTAGATGTGACCATGCGGTTGATTTCGATGAGGGCCGCCAACTCTTGATTGCGCCGGCGCAGCGCCTGTTCGCTGCGCCGGATGCGCATGATGGCGTCAATCCGCGCCAATAGTTCCTGAGGATCGAAGGGCTTGGTGAGATAGTCATCGGCTCCCAATCCCAGTCCCAGCGTCTTGTCGCTGACCGAGTCGAGAGCCGTGGTCATGATAATGGAAGTATTGCGCAGCACGGGATCGGCCTTGACCCGCGTGATCACTTCGTAGCCATCCATCCCCGGCACCATGACGTCCAACAAGACCAGATCAACCTCGCGTCCTGCCGCTGCCTCGCGGTGCAAAGTGGCAAGCGCTTCCTCGCCGGAATGTGCGATCAACACCTCGCAACGTACCAGCGCCAGCATATGTTGCATCATTTCCACCATCTCGACGTCATCTTCGACGACCAAGATGCGGGGGATCGGAGATTGCTGTTCGTTGTTCATCAGGGTAATAACGTAAAACGTAACAGTGTAAAGCGTAATAGCGTAACTGATTATACGCACTTTACAGACGCGCACAAGTGCGGTTACGCACACATTATTCTACATCAAGTGTCTCAATGTTCCACAGCTCGCTCTGAGCGGTGGGATCCATCGCAAAGTTCAACACACCAGGCCGGGCCACGGCGACCCGCAAACGCATAAACAGGGGGATAGCAGGGATATCTTCAGAAAAGATAATCTGCGCTTGCTTGTGGTACTCTTCGTACTCGGGAGTGCCGGGCAACGCCTGAAGCCCTGCCAGGCAAGCCGCGTCATAGTCGGCGTTGTCATAACCGCTGGGATCATGCCAATACCCTCCCTCTGGTATTTCGGAAGATAAATAGTACGCGCACGGCGGATCAAGGTCAGACCACCATACGGTCTCGGCCAGGTCGAAGCGGCGGCCAAAGAGCGGCCCTTCCGGCCCCTCGGCAAAGAACTCGCGCGCTGATCGAGTCTCCAGATTGACGCGCACGCCACAATCCGCCAGATAAGCTCTGACGATACGGCCAACCTGCTGCGCGACAGGGCTGTCCGCAGACGCCAGCAGCGTGATCTCAAACGGCGTACCGGTGGCAATTCCCCGGATGCTGCGGGCCTCGCGCACGCCGCTCCCATCCTCGCTCACCCAGCCGACCTCCTCCAACAGCGCCCGGCCGGCCGCAGGGTCATAGTCCCAATGCGCCAGATTGTCATCCGGGTAGAGCGGGTGATCGGGCGGCAGGTAACTATCCGGCACGAGGCTGCGACCATAGGTTGCCTCATCCACGATAGCCTGGCGGTCAACGCACTGGACGATGGCCTGGCGCACCCGCACATCTCCGAAAAAGTCCACCCGCCGGTAGTCGGACGCCGGGGCGATGCCAAAATCAATGTGCTCCCACCCATTACTGGGCGCAGAGACCACCTCTAACAAACCATCCTGCTCGGCCTGCATCAGCAGCGGCATAAAGGGTTCAAAATCGCCATCCTGCACTCCAATGTCGCACTCACCTGAGAGCACGTCGGCTATCATATCCGATGCGCCAGAGGTAAAGCGAAACACAACCTGATCCAGATACGGCAGCCCTTCGGCGGCGCGGAAATAGTGAGGATTGGGTGAGAGGGTGATACGGTCTCCCGTCACCCACTCCTCGACTACAAATGGCCCCCAGCCCAAAGGAATACGCCGGGTCTCGTCGGCCTGCAACAAATCGGCGGGAGAACGGGCCTCCAGTTGGTGGCGCGGCAGAGGGGCGAAGAAATTGAGAGAGTAGGCAGGATCGATAAAGCCCGGCACGCCAACCCAGCGCACGCGCTGCTCATCCAGGGCGCGGTAGCGGAGCGTGCGTTCTGTCAGATAGCGGCTGCCGGGCGTAGCGGGGTCGGAGGCGACCTGGAAGGCAAAGAGCGAGTCGTCCGCCGTGAGCGGCTCGCCGTCGGCCCAGATGACGTCCTCGCGCAGCGCAAAGTTGACCTCCATTCTCTCCATCCACAGCGATGCGCCGTCGAACTCGACCGCGCACCCATCGGCATAGCAGCCAGCCGGACGGATCCACACTCCCTCAGTCAGCTCCACCACCGCGCCGGTCGTATCCACGACGCGCGAGCCTCCGCGCGCGAGCACTTTGCGCACGACAACGTCGCCGGCGGTGATGCTGGGTATTTTTTGTAAAAGCACCGCGTGGTAGCCGTAATTCGGTGTATCAATGGGGCCGTCGTAGAGCGCCTCCATCACGTGCCGCGTGGCCGCCAGGCGGGAGCCGCCGTAGAGATAAAGTGTGTCTGGCTCGCCCAGCAGGCAGACGGTGAGCGTCTTGGGCGTCGGCGCCGGGGTGGCGATAGGGGACGTGGAAGGTGTGGCCGTGACCACGATCGTCTCTGGCGGCGTCGTCACGGTGACGGTAACGATCTGGGGAGCGCAAGCGGTGAGCAACAGGGCCGCTACGGTGAGTGCAGCAAAGATATATCGTCGTCGGTACAATATCCATTCCTCCTCAGAGGTTGAGTATAACACCACATGGGCCGGAGTGCAACCCGGCGTATTCACTCACGTATAATGTCACCCGGGGCTCTTGGTTCCCTCAAATGATAATGTCACTAACGTGGTATCATTCCCTCAAATGATAATATCACCGGAGGGAAAAATGTCCAACCAAGAAAAGATGACAATAGACGAAAAACGAAAGTATCTACGGATTGTGAAACCCCGCTACAAACAAGCAGGACGAAACGAGAAAG
>DUEK01000169.1 GCA_011192155.1 Thermoflexia bacterium | reverse complement strand
GCCTGAAACATCCAACCCTGCGGTGGGCTGAGTAGTTACGAATGTTTTTGTGTTTTCTCTGTGCTCTCGGTGTCTCTGTGGTGAGATGTGGGTAATCACCAGAAATCCAAACTGGTGATTACCCACATGTCTGTAGCGCCTTTCCAGGCTCGACAATTTCACCACAGAGACACCGAGAACACAGAGTTTTAGAGTCTACTTTTGTTTTTCTCTGTGCCCTCCGTGCCTCTGTGGTGAGATGTGGGTAATCACCAGAAATCCAAAGTATTGACATCCAACATACATTGTGCTAAACTGACCAAAGTGGACGAGTTTGTAGATAATGCGCCCCCGACAGGAGTAACCCAATGCAAAAAGACTTTCACTACTACTGCATCGCAGTTCTCGCCAAAGCAGCCGGCTTTAACAAAAAGGACGCCCTCATCATCGGCTATGCCTCCCAGTACGTTGACGACGCCACCGAAAGCGAGCTTATCCGCCTCGAGGTACCCGGGTTGATCAAGTTCGACCCGGTGCGCACTGCGTACGCCGGGCTAGACCTGGCCGGATCGCTGACCTGGTCGGCGCAAAAACGGGTCTTTATCCCCTTCCACTTTATCCCGGCCAAGCCTTTCTCCCCCAAAGAGAGCAATACCTTCTCGTTCGTCACGCAGCCGGCTACCGGTGAACAGAATGGAGCAAAATCGTTTGCCGAGTTGCTGCTGGACGAGGCGGCAAGCGAGCCGCAGAGGCATCGCTGGCGTCGCCTGTGCCGCATCGGAGTTGCGCTCCACACGTATGCCGATACCTGGGCTCACCAGCGTTTCTCCGGGAGGCACAACCGGGAGGAGAACGACGTGGAGAACATCCACGTGTACCATCGAGACACAGACAAATATGAGCACCTCAAACTGGAGAACCTGATACTGGACGCGCTGCCCCAGATCGGCCACGCGGAGGCCGGGTTCTTCCCCGACTTGGCGTTCCAAAAGTGGAAGTACGATTCCAGGCAAGCGCCGCCCGTTGTGGAACGGGATAACGTCGAGCAGTTCCTCAAAGCGGCCCAGGCGATCTATGACGCCCTACTCCCGATGAAAAAAACCAGGCCGGACGAACCGATTCCGTGGCAAGAAATCGCGCCCGATATTCGCCAACTGTTCGAGGGCGGACACATCATCAAAGTGGAGACCACTGACCGATTGACAATGCGAGCCTATCGACATTATCACAAATTGGATCTCGGCGAGCGCTGCCAAAAGTGGCAGGACAAATTCGATCACCTATTCCGGCCATATCCCGCCGGCCATTCCTACAACTATGACCACCTCAAGTGGCGCAATGAAGCGCTAAAGGGAGATACCGCTTGGGATAGTTGGTCTCGGAGGGAATGGGACCAGATGCGGCCCATGAAACTGGCGGGGTCAGAAGCCGAGTTCTGGAACTCGCTATGGGTTCACTTCCACCGGGCCACGCTGCGCCAGCGTCACTTTGTGCTGGAAAACATGCCCTAACGTGTCTCGCAAGAAATGGTTCATAGTCGCGGTGCTGGCGCTGGCCGACGTGATCGTGCTAGGCGCGATGGCGGTCGTCGTGATTCGCTCTCTGACGCAGCCGCCGCCGGCCCTGGCCCCAACGATGGCCGCCTCCCCCACGCCCACCGCCACATCCCCGCCGACCTGGACGCTTGTAAGCGGAGCGACGCTCAGCCCCGCCCCTGTAAGCGGAGCGACGCTCACGCCCACCGAGACACCCACTCCTGTAAACGAAGCGACGCCGACCGCCACGCCCGCGCTGCCGCCCACGCCTGCCCCTGTGCCACTGGAGAATCCCACCTTTGAGAATATCCTGGAGAACTCTATCCCTGGTTGGCACACAGGGAGTTTTGTCAACTGGGCCTCGGGCGACGACTTTGACCCATCCTCTTCATACGCCGCCTCGCGCTTTCACCAGGCCGACGACCAACGCCAGTGGATCAACGGGCCGACGCTCCAGATCGATACCGAACCCTGGGTCAAACTGCGGGCTTGGGTGTTCCAGACGGTGGAAGTGGAGCCGGGCAGCAGCGCGCAGTTCGAGGCGCACGGAATGGGGTTCGTCGAGGATACAACAGGGGGCTATATCCTCAAAGCGGGCATTGATCCAGACGGCGGTGAGGGATGTGAGGCGGCGCGCTGGGGAGACGAGCAGATCACGAACCAGGATGACGGGGTGATAACGCTCGCCGCGCCAAAGGCAACAGTGGGTCAGGCGGGCAAGGTGACGGTCTGCCTGTTCGCCGAGACGCAATTCGCGCAAGTCTACCACGCCGCTTTCTTCGACGATGCAACGCTTACCGTGCTGCCTTCACGCTAAATTGTTGGCCCGCCCTCCCTTGATCACAAGCACCAGCGCGTCAATTGCCCTCACATCAAGATTCGGAAAGCTCGTACAATTCGATCAGCACGCCGCGCGTACTCTTGGGGTGGATGAAGGCAACCCGTTCCCCGTGCGGCCCCTGGCGCGGCTGCTCGTCAATCAGATTGAACCCCTTCTCCCGCAATTCCGTCAGGGCCGCCTCGATATCCTCCACCTCCAGGCAAATGTGGTGCAGTCCCCCGCGCCGCTTTTTGAGGAACGCGGCCACGCCGCCATCCTCCGTCGTCGGCTGCACCAGCTCAATGTCGCTATCTCCGGCGGGCAGAAAGGCGATCTTTACTCCTCTATCGGGCCGCTCCTCGACGCGGGTCAGCTCTAGCCCTAGCGCGTCCCGGTAGACCGCGAGCGCATCCTCAATATCTCGCACCACAATGCCGACATGGTTGATTTTCTTGACTTTCATAAATTGAGCCTCACCTCTATTCAGAAACCAGGTTTTTGTCGCTCCGCTTACAGAAAAACCTGGTTTCTCTACCTTTAGATAACGGCCGATGGCCTATACTCGCCAAATACCTCACGCAGCGCGGAGCAGATCTCGCCCAGCGTGATATAGGCCTCCACGCACTCTAGAATGACGGGCAGCAAATTCTCGCCGCCCTGGGCCGTCTCTTGCAGGCGAGCCAAAAGCGCGGCGGCCCGCTCGCCATCCCGACGCGCGCGCAGCGCGGCCAAACGGACCGCCTGCTGCTTCCCCACTGCCGGATCCACCTTCAAGCGTCGCAAGGCGGACTCTTCCTCGACGGTAAAGCGGTTGACGCCCACCACGATTCTATCCCGCCGCTCAATCTCTTTCTGATACCGGTAGGCGCTGTCCTGAATCTCCTGCTGAATGTACCCCTGCTCTATGGCCGCCAGCGCGCCGCCCATAGAGTCAATCGCCTCGATGTATTCCCGACTGCGCCGCTCGATCTCGTCGGTCAGATGCTCGACGTAATAGCTGCCCGCCAGGGGATCAATCGTATCCGCCGCGCCCGATTCGTGAGCGATGATTTGCTGGGTGCGTAACGCGATCTGCACCGATTCCTCGGTCGGCAGAGAGAGCGCCTCATCGCGGGAGTTGGTGTGCAAAGACTGAGTGCCCCCCAGCACCGCCGCCAGCGCCTGCAGCGTCACCCGCGCCACGTTGTTATCTGGCTGCTGGGCGGTGAGCGTGCAGCCGGCGGTTTGGGTATGGAAGCGCATTTTCCACGAACGCGGATTCCGTGCCCCGAATCGCTCCTGCATAATGCTGGCCCACAGCCGCCGCGCGGCCCGGAACTTGGCCGCTTCCTCGAACAGGTTGTTATGGGCGTTGAAGAAAAAGGATAGCCGAGGGGCGAAATCGTCCACGTCCAGCCCCACATCTATGGCCGCCTGCACATAGGCGATCCCGTTCGCCAGCGTGAACGCCACCTCCTGCACCGCCGTCGAGCCGGCCTCGCGGATGTGATAGCCGGAGATGCTGATCGTGTTCCACCTGGGCAGACGCGCGCCGCAGTAGGCAAAGGTATCGGTGATGAGGCGCATCGAGGGGCGGGGCGGAAAGATGTAGGTGCCGCGGGCGACGTACTCTTTCAAAATATCGTTCTGGATGGTGCCGCGCAGCTTTTCCGGCCCCACGCCCTGTTTCTTTGCCACCGCGATATACATCGCCAGCAGCACCGCCGCCGGCGCATTGATGGTCATCGAGGTAGAGACCTTGTCCAGCGGGATGCCGTCAAAAAGCGTCTCCATATCCTCCAGCGATGAAATCGCCACGCCCACCTTGCCCACCTCTCCCTCGGCCAGGGGATGGTCGGAATCGTATCCGATCTGGGTGGGCAAGTCAAAAGCCACCGAGAGACCCGTCTGTCCCTGCTCCAGCAGGTACTTGTAGCGGCGGTTCGATTCCTCCGCTGTAGCGTATCCGGCATATTGGCGCATCGTCCAGAAGCGGCCGCGATACATCGTCGGCTGGACGCCGCGCGTAAAGGGCGGCTGGCCGGGAAAACCCAGGTCGCCGACGTAATCCACCTCCACGTCATCAGGGGTATAGAGCCGCTCCACCGGGATGTCGGAGAGGGTCTCGAACCGCTCGCGCCGCTCAGGGAAGCGGTTCAGCGTTTTTTCGAGCGTGGTTTGCGCCCATTC
>DUEK01000168.1 GCA_011192155.1 Thermoflexia bacterium | reverse complement strand
TACCATGCATTGCCAGTTGGCGTAGCCCTGGGCGCTGATTGACTGAATACCGACTCTGTTATCATTCCTGCTACGAGATGTCGAAACCGTGGTCACGTCTTTGTGTTGGTGTCGCTCTGCTGCTAGTCACGGCGCTGGCAGCGGGCTTGCGCTTTTATCGCATTGACCAAATTCCCCCCGGCCTCCATTACGACGAGGCGTTCAACAACCTGCTGGCGCTCCGCCTGCCCCAGTGGGAGCCATTCCCCCCATTCTTCTTCGACGTCGAGTTTGGCAGGAGCGTGCTGCATCCCTACCTGATCGCCCTGCTCTTTCAGATAACCGGGCCTATCGTCCTGGGCGGGCGGTTGGTATCCGCGCTGGCCGGCACCCTGACCGTGCCGTTGCTATCCTTCACCGTGTGGGAGATGTTCCGGGAGGAAGCGGGAAAACGGCGGGCGGCGGCGTTAGCATTGACGTCCGCGCTCAGCCTGGCGCTGCTCTACTGGCACGTGCATCTCAGCCGCATTGGAATGGAGTACGTCATGGTACCCGCCCTGGCAGTGCCAGCCTTTGGCGCGATCTGGCGCGCACTGCGTCGCCGGCGATTGGGGGACGCAGTCGCGGCGGGCCTCATTCTGGGACTGACTCCCTACACCTACCCGACCGCGCTCTTTGTGCCGCTGCTCCTGGCATTGTTTTTTGGCTGCCGCGCCGCCCTCGAAAGAGGCTTTCTCAAAGCCAACTGGCGCGCGCTGGCGATAGTGGCGTGCGTCGCGCTGCTCGCTGTCGCGCCCCTGGCTCACTTTTTCCTCACACATCCCTATTGGCTCACCTCGCGCGCCGGTCAGGTGGTGCGCGGCGACTTGTTGACCGGAATCGCCAAGACGGTAGGCGGGCTTTTTCTCCAGGGATACGGGGATTTGAACCAGCGCCAGAACCTTCCAGGCCGCCCCGCACTCGACGCTATCCAGACCGCGTTATTCCTCCTGGGATTAGGGACGTGCGCGGCGCGGCGCCGCCCCCCTCACCTGTTCCTGCTCTGCTGGCTGGGTGTGATGCTGCTGCCGAGCGCGCTGACCGACTATCCGCCCCATTTCGGGCGCATGTTGGGCGCCGCGCCGGCGGTTGCCGCGCTCGCGGGTTTGGGGACCGTGACTTTTTATGACCTGAGCCAGGCAATCGCCGCGCGTTGGCTTCCGCGAGCACGGCGGATGGGTTCGGCGGCGAGCGCGCTTTTATTGAGCGTCGCCTTCGCGCTGACCGGGATTCGTACTGCCAGGGACTATTTTGTCGCCTGGGAACAATCCAGCGACCTTTTCATCGCCTTTGACGTGGGGCTGCGCTGGATCGGGGAACAGATCGCCGCGCTGCCGCCAGAGGAGCGCGTGTACGTCTCTCCGACTGATAGGTTCTGGAAGACGCTCGAGTTTTTGTTGGACGGCGACCCATTCCGCACCCACAACTATAACGGGCGGCGCTGCGTGGTTTACCCCGCCGTCACCGATACCCCAACGACGCACATGATTGTCGTTCTCGAAGACCCCAACTCGCTGCCCGCACTCCAAGCCGCATTTCCCGATGGGCGGGTGGTCCAAGAATTGTACATGGGGGACACACGCTATGCAGTCGCCTATCGCACGCCGGCCGGCAGCGCCGCCCGCATCAGCCCGGCCCGCGAGTTGGGGGCGGACTGGGGCCAGATTCGGTTGCTAGGCTACGATCCGCCGGCCGGCCCCTTTGCACCCGGCGACACTATTCCCCTGCGGCTATACTGGCAATCTCTGGCGCGGATGGATGAGCGGTACAAAATGTTTGTACACCTGTGGGATGCGGCAAGCGGGGAGATATGGGGGCAGGAAGATGCCCATCCCTGTGATAACAGCTACTACACGCCCTGGTGGGCGGTGGGGGACGTCGTCGTCAACGAGCACCGCATACCCATCAACCCCGAAACCCCGCCGGGAGAGTACCAGTTATTGGCGGGTCTCTATCGAGAAGACGGCCCTCGGCTCCCGGTGCTCGGCACGGACAGCGATTATGTGGTGGTGACGACTGTCCAAGTCGCCGCTCCGTAGGTTGGATTGCCAATCCGACCTACCTCAAAAGCAGCTCGTCCAACCGGTGGAGCACATAGTCGGGCTGGATGTCTGAAGCGGCCAGTAGCTCTGGCGTGGTGACACCGGTGAGGACGACGCCGGTCACCGACGATGATGCATTCGGAGGCCGGGAGTCGCAACTGGTCGAGGATGGCGCGGGCGGCGATGGGCGAGGGCTTGCCGACGACGACCTCCACCTGCTTGCCGGTGCAGCCCTCAATCGCGCCGATGACGGCCGCGGCGTCGGGCAGGCCGCCGGTGAGGGCAGGGCAGTAGCGGTCGCCGTTGGTGGCGACGAAACGGGCCCCGGCGCGGATAGCGTCGAAGGCGATCTGTAGCTTGCGATAATCAAAGGTGCGGTCGAAGGAAGCGACGACGAACTCGACCGCGCCGGGTTCCTCGGTCAGGCGAAACCCCGCCGCGCGCAGTTCCCCCAAGAGCGGCGCTTCCCCCACGACGAACAACCTCGCACCCGGAGCCTCCCGTTCCAGCCAGCGGGCCAGCACCCAGGAGGAGTTGATCACCTCGTCGGGCGCGGCGGGGACACCCAGGTGGTTCAGCTTGGCGGCATAGTCGGCGCGGGTCTGGAGAGGATTATTGCTGAGGAAGAGAATGCACGAGCCGGCCGTCCGCAGCGTCTCCACCGCGCGTTTGGCCTCCGGCAGAAGCGCGTCGCCCAGGTAAATGGTGCCGTCCAAGTCAAGGGCGTAGCTGGGGAAGATGCGGTCAACTGTCATTTTCAAGGGCAATCAAAGGCAGGTACGCGCGCATTTGGAGTTTACATCTTTGATACTCATAAGCTATGCCAGACCCTAAAGGTTTTCTGAAACCTTTAGGGTCTTCCTCGTACAGTTACCTGGTTGATCCACCGGCCGGCCCGCTTGGCCATTGCTTGCAGCCGCTCTATTGGGTAGGGGGTCGTCTTCTCTAAGGATGGATCCAGCGTGCCCAGTGGGCGGAACTGTTGCAACACGTATCGCTCCGCTCCCGCGATCCAGCGGGCGATTTCCTCAATGTCCTCTGCATCCAGCAGCCCCGGCACCACAGTGGTGCGGAACTCGTAGGAGACATTGCCCCCTTGCAGCAGGGCGACGCTCTGCTCTACACGCTGCAAATCCAGATCGGCCAGGCCGGCCAGGCGGGGATACTTTTCCGGCGGCGCTTTGACGTCCATCGCCACGTAATCCACCAGTCCCTCGTCCAGCAGCGACGCCAGTACGTTGGGATTGTAGCCGTTGGTATCCAGCTTGACGTCCAGGCCCAGCGCCCGCACCTGGCGCAGGAAAGACAGCAGGTCAGCCTGGAGCGTCGGCTCCCCGCCGGTGATCGCCACCCCGTCCATCAGCCTCGCGCGCCGCGATAAAAAGTCCCACACCTCCTCCAGGGGTAGCGTCGGCAACTCGCCGGGGCGCAGCACCAGGTCAGCGTTGTGACACATGGGACAGCGAAAGTCGCACCCGCCGGTGAAGAGGACGGTGGCGATGTGACCGGGGTAATCTATCAGCGATGTCCTGACCCAGCCTTTGAGTTTCACGTCTCGCGTTTCACGTCAAACGTCTTGCGCTCGCGGAATTCCTGCTGCTTGCCCTGGTGCCAGTTCTGCACCGGCCGCAGATAGCCGACGATGCGGGAGTAAAC
>DUEK01000167.1 GCA_011192155.1 Thermoflexia bacterium | reverse complement strand
GCCTGAAGGGCTGGTACTGCAACATCACCCGCCCGGCCCGCATCACCTCCGACGAAGTGGCCGCCGAGGACCTGGCGCTCGATCTGTGGGTCGCGCCCGACGGGGAGATGCTGGTGCTGGACGAAGACGAGTTCGCCGCGCTTGCGCTGCCCCCCGCCGAGCACGACGCCGCTCAGCAGGCCCTGGCCGAACTGCAAGCGATGGTGAGGCGGAAAGCGCCCCCCTTCGACGGGAGAGACGACGATGGATAACGTCGCCCAGTCACAGCGCCGGGAACTCTGGGCGCTGGTCGCGATCCTGCTGGTGGCGGCCACCTTGCGCCTGGTCGCTCTGAGCGACGCGCCTCCCGGTCCCGGCTACGACGAGTTGCAGAACTCGCTCCTCGTCGAGCGCGTCCTGGAGGGCGAGTGGGCCATCTACTTCCCGGAGAACTTTGGGCAGGAGTCAGTCTACCCCACGCTGGCGGCACTGGCAGTGCGCTTGCTGGGCTGGAACGTGTTCGCGCTGCGCTTGCCCGGCGCGCTGGCAGGCGTTCTCTCGGTGCTGGCGCTTTACCTGGCCGGACGGCGGCTGGCGAACCGGCGCGCCGCGCTGCTGGCGGCCGCATTCCAAGCGGTCTCCTTCTGGCCACTGCTCGAAACCCGTATGGCGCTGGAGATGGCGCTCTCGCCCCCGCTGGCGGGGCTGGCGCTGCTGTCCCTGGCTCGCGGGTTAGACGAACAGACGCGGACTCGCTGGCCCAGGGGCCTCGACTTTACGCTGGCCGGCCTCTCCCTCGGAGGCCACGCCTACGCTTATACTGCCGGTCGGGTGATGCCCCTGCTGCCATTGGCGCTGCTGGCCTACCTGCTCCTCCTCGACCGGGCCACCCTGCGCCGGGTCTGGCCCGGACTGTTGGCCCTCTGCCTGGTGACGTTGCTGGTCGCCGCGCCGCTGGCACTTTTCCTGCGCGCCCACCCCGAGGCCGAGCAGCGCCTCGACCAACTCAGCGGCCCACTGACCGCGCTGCGCCAGGGCGACTTCCGCCCTGTGTTGGAGATCACCGTCGGCACGCTGGGCATGTTCTCCTGGCGGGGCGAGCCCCAATGGCTGTACAACATCTCCGGCCGCCCCGTCTTTGATCCAATCACGTCCCTCTTCTTCTACGTCGGGCTGGTGCTCTGCATCGCCAACCTGCGCCGCTGGCGCTGCGGCGTGACGCTGCTCTGTCTGTTAGTAGGTCTGGGACCCGCTATGGTCAGCCCGCCGCCAGCCTCCTTCAACCACACCCTGGCGGCGCAACCGGCCGTCTACCTGCTGCTGGCGGCGGGCGTGGACGCGGCGTGGAGGTGGCTGACGCGTCGGCGCGCTTGGCTCGGCCCGCTGGTGGCCGCGCTGCTGCTGGCGCTCAACGGCGCGCTCTCCTGCTACGCCTACTTCCTCACCTGGGCCAACACCCCCAAAGTGCAGGAGCTCTATCAAGGCAGCATCACCGCCATCGCCCACGAGATGGATGCCCACGAACCGTCCGGCCCGGTGGCCGTCGGCGCGCCCTACGTCAACTACTGGCATCCCTGGAACGCGCTCGCCCTCGACCTGGCGCTGCGGCGGGATGACCTGAGCGTGCGCTGGTTCAACCCCAGCGGGGCGTGGGTCTGGCCGGCGGACGCAGGCTCCATCACCTACTACTTCCCCACCGACCCCCTCGGCCCCCAGAGCTTTGACCCGTCGCTGGAAGCGCTTTTCCGCGCCGACGCCGCCCTGCTGCCCTCCGCCGGCGACGGTTTCGCCGCCTTCCGCGTCACCAGCCCGGCGGCGCTAGAGGAGCGGTTGGACGCGCTGGCAGAACCGCCCCTCGCCTGGCCCCCAGAGCTGGCTCACCTTCCACCACTGACGCTGCCCCTCGTCTTTGGCGACCGCTTCGCGCTGCTGGGAGTCGAGTTGCAGACAGAGACCGTCGCGCCCGGCGGCGAGCTGCACCTGATCACCTACTGGGAGGCGCTGACCGCCGACCCCGCGCCCATAGTCGCCTTCGTGCACCTCACCTCCGATGGGCAGGGCATCTGGGGCCAGCAGGACTGGCTGGACGTGCGGACCGCTGGCCTCCAGCCCGGCGACCGCTTCGCCCAGGTACACTCGCTGCCAGTCAAAGCCGAGACGCCGCCCGGCCTCTACCACGTCCAACTGGGCCTCTACAGGCCCGACACGTTGTTGCGGCTGCCCATCACGACGGGCGCGGAGAGCGCGGCGGATCGGGTATGGGTGAGTCAGGTGATGGTAAAATAGCACACAACGTGCTTGCCCTATAAACCATCCTGATGTACAATCCTCCCCGGAGGTTGAAATGGTCATCGCAGTAATTGACGGTATGGGCGGGGGCATTGGGGCGCAGATCGTGACTCAACTGCGCCAGGGCTTGCCACTCGACGTAGAAATTATCGCGCTGGGCGCCAACGCCATCGCCACCGATAAAATGATGCGCGCCCGCGCCAGCCGAGGCGCTACCGGCGAGAACGCCATCCGCGTCTCTATCAACCAGGCCGATTTTATCCTGGCTCCCATCAACGCCGTCGTTCCCAATTCGCTGATGGGCGAGATCACGCCGGCCATCGCCACGGCCGTGGCCGGAGCGCGGGGGCGCAAACTGCTCCTGCCCATCAATCAACCAGGCTTGGAAATCGTAGGCATCGAGTGGAAAGCACTCACCAAACAGATCAGCGCCGCCATCGAAATCATCCGGCAGGCACTAGAGGCCAAGTCGGCTTGACACCATTGCAATTTGTGGTAAACTACCACTGCCGATATGAAATCGGCTACTGCATCTGAAGATCACCGTCGTCCAGCCTGAAGGCTTGGCCCTGTGGTGGTCTTTTTTGTTTTCTCTGGAGGTACAAGATGTGTGAAGCCAAAGTATATGTCAGCAACGATGGTCAAGAGCAAAAAGTCATGGAAGACGTGGTGCTGATCCAACCTGAAGGTGATGCCTACCTGCTGGTCGGCCTGCTGGGCGAGCAGAAACTGGTACAGGGGCGCATTGATAAAATAAACTTTCTAAAACACACGGTTCACCTGAGCCAGCCACAAGAGCAACCCCCCGGCTAGATTTAACCCGCGACACCGCTTCTCAAAACTGAAAAAACAAGAGAAAAGGGCCATGAAGGCCACTTCCGGCTTGAAGCCGGGTGGTCTTTGTGGCTCTTTCCGATTGGGAATATCGACGTTTACAGAACACAGGAGACTAAAAATGTCCAAAGAACACCATCACCACGACCACACAGGCAGCGAGCATACTGACCTGGACAAACTGCGTATCCTGCTTCCCCACTGGATCGAACATAACGATGAGCATGCCGCCAGCTTTGAGGGCTGGGCGGAAAAAGCGCGCGTGCTGGGGCAAGCAAAGGCGGCGCAGCAGATAGAGGAAGTAGCAGAGCGTATGGCGGCCTGCAACCAGTCACTCGCCGCCGCACTGGAAGCATTAGAGGAATAACAGAAAGAAATGAAACAAGGAGGCACAATTGATGTTAGCTAGTAACATCCTTCCCGCCCCTACACCGATGCACATCCCTGACGGGTTCTTGAGCCTGGGAATATCGCTAGTCTGTTGGGCGCTGGCCGCTATAGGCGTGGGCCTGGCCCTGTGGCGCAGCGGCAAGGCGCTTGGGGAGCGGCAGGCGCCGCTGATGGGCGTCTTGGCCGCCTTTATCTTTGCCGCGCAGATGCTCAATTTTACCATCGCCGGAGGCACGTCCGGCCACCTCATCGGTGGAACGCTGGCGGCGATCTTGCTGGGGCCCTGGGCCGGTATCCTGACAATGACCACCGTCGTCGCCATCCAGGCGCTATTGTTCCAGGATGGGGGATTGCTCGTGATGGGAGCAAATATCCTGAATATGGGCATCATCGCCACCCTGGTGGGGTACGGCGTGTACCGGGGCGCAATGGCGCTGGCACGGGGCCGGCACTGGGGTCTCATCGCCGGCGGCTTTGCGGCGGCATGGATCTCTGTCGTGGTCGCTGCCGTTGCGTGCGCGGCCCAACTAGCCTTCTCCGGCGTCTCCACGCTGGGCGTGGCCCTGCCGGCGATGGCGGGTGTGCACATCCTCATCGGCATCGGCGAAGGGCTGATCACGGTAGGGGCGCTCTCCTTCGTCGCCGCGACACGGCGCGATCTACTAGAGAGAGGAAGCGCCCCGGCGGGCGGCCTGCGCTGGGCTGCGGTTGGGCTGGTGCTGGCCCTGGCAGTGACGCTGCTGACCCCACTGGCCTCACCCCACCCCGACGGGTTGGAACGCGTGGCCAAGAACCTGGGCTTTATCGGGGCAGCCCTGGATGCGCCCTACGAGGTCATCCCCGACTATGTGCTGCCGGGCATCGCCAACGAACCGCTGGCGACTATCGGAGCCGGAGTCGTGGGAACATTGCTCGTCGCTGGTGCTGCCTTTGGCGTCGCTCGACTGCGCCGTCGTCGCCCGGTGACACAGGCTGCGGGGCATTTTGACGTTTGACGTTTCACCTCCCATGAGCATCCACATCCACGCCCTCGACACCTATCAAGCCAGAGACAGCATCATCCACCGGTTCGACGCGCGAGTGAAGCTGGCTCTGGCGGCGCTCTTCATCGTCACCACAGCCCTCACGCCCGACGGAGCCTGGTTGGCCTATGCACTGCTGGCCGGGTTGGCGCTGGCCGCGGTCGCAACCTCGCGGCTGGGAATGGGATTCGTGCAGCGGAGGGCAGCGATGGCGCTCCCTTTCGCGCTGGCAGCCCTGACGGTCGTCTTTTCCACGCCTGGGCGGACGCTACTGGCAGCGCCGGTCCTCCGTTGGGAGCTCTCCATCACAGACGGCGGGCTGATCCGTTTCATCAGTATTCTGCTCAAGTCGTGGCTATCGGTACAGGTGGCGGTGGTGCTGACCGCGTCCACGCGCTTCCCGGCCTTGCTCCAGGCAATGCGCAGCCTGCGCCTGCCCAAAATCCTGGTCGCCATAGCCGGCTTCACCTACCGCTACATCTTTGTCATCGGCGACGAGGCGCTACGCATGATGCGCGCGCGGGCAGCCCGTAGCGGGGCAGTGGATAGGCAAAGCGGCGGAGGCGTTCTCTGGCGGGCGCGAGTGACAGGCAGGATGGCCGGCAGCCTCTTTCTGCGCTCCATTGAGCGCAGCGAGCGCATCTACGACGCCATGTTATCGCGCGGTTACGATGGCGAAATACGCTCGCTGCGCCCCACCGCCCCTCGCCCCCTCGCTCCCCCGCTTCCCCGCCCTCCTGCTCCCCCGCCCCTCGCTCCTTGCATCAAAATCCACAAACTCTCCTTCGTTTATCACCACAACGACCGCCAAGCGCTGCAAGACGTGAGCTTGAGCATCCGGCCGGGGGAAAAGATCGCTCTGGTAGGCCCCAACGGCGCGGGCAAGTCCACACTGCTCCTGCACCTCAACGGTATTCTACGGGGCAAGGGAGCGGTGCGCGTGATGGGACAAGAAGTAGCAGATACAAACCTGGCCCGCATCCGCGCTCTCGTGGGGCTGGTCTTTCAGGACCCCGACGATCAACTCTTCTCCCCCACCGTCTTTGACGACGTGGCCTTTGGACCGCTCTACGGGGGCTTGCCGGAGGATGAGGTACGGCAGCGAGTAGCCTGGGCGCTGGCTCAAGTAGGGCTGGAGGGATACGCAAAGCGGGTCTCGCACCACCTGAGCCTGGGAGAGAAGAAGCGAGCCGCCATCGCCACGGTGCTTTCGATGCAGCCGGAGATTCTAGCGCTGGACGAACCTACCGCTGGCCTTGACCCACGCACCCGCCGCCGCCTGATAGAGCTGTTGCAAAAACTGCCCCAGACAATGCTGGCCGCCACACACGACTTGCGGCTGGTGGCAGAGGTCTTCCCTCGCACCATCATCCTCAACGGCGGCCGGGTGGCCGCCGATGGGCCGACGGGCGAACTCCTG
>DUEK01000166.1 GCA_011192155.1 Thermoflexia bacterium | reverse complement strand
TTCTGTTCGTCAACCCCCCGGCCCCCGATGGCGGCATCTGGATCCGCAGCCAGCACCGGGTGGGGCGGCGTTCCAGGGAGGGCATGATCTGGCACCAGATTGGGCTGGCTCAGATGGCCTCCTTGTTCCCCGATTATCGGGTGGAGATAGTGGACGCTATCCCATTGCGGATGGATTGGGTCGCGTTCGAGCGTCTGCTGGAGGAAAAGCGCCCCCGCTATTACGTGACCCACGTCACTGCCCCGACCCTGCGCAACGACATGTACGGCGCTTTCCTGGCCCGCAGCATGGGAGCGACGACCATCGCCTTTGGCACCCACGTCACCCCCATTCCCCGCGAGACGATGCGCGCCTTCCCCAGCCTCGATTTTGTCCTGCGCGGCGAACCCGAACTGACGTTACGCGAGCTAATTGATACGCTGGAGGGAGCAAGTGGCAAGTGGCAAGTGGCAAGTGACAAGTCTCGTGGGATGGAGTCGGATTTTGCGGTGCGATTGCAAAAGCTGTTCAGCGATGCAGACCCAGACTGGCGGCCTGCTGAACATCTGAAACTCGTCAAAGGACTGGTGTGGCGCGACGGCGGTCAAATCGTCGTCAACCCCGATCGCCCCTTTATCCGTCACCTGGACGACCTGCCGCTGCCCCGTCACGACCTGCTGCCGCTGGCTTCGTACCGCGCCCCCCTGGTGCCCAGCCCCTACGCTTTCGTCGTCACCAGCCGGGGCTGTCCCGGCGGGTGTCGTTTTTGCATCAAGCACGTCTCTTACGGGAACTCGGTCCGCTTTCGCTCGCCGGAGAACATCATGGCAGAGATAGAGTTCCTGGCCGAGCGGGGAGTCCGCTCCATCCACATGTACGCCGACATATTCACGGTCAGCCGGGAGCAGGTGATGGGGCTGTGCGAGCTGATGCTAGAACGGGATCTCAAGATGGAGTGGACGTGCAACAGCCGCGTGGATTTTGTGGATCAGGAAATGCTCCGCCTGATGGGTCAGTCCGGCTGCCGCTGGATCTCTTGGGGGATCGAATCGGGCAACGAGCAAGTATTGCGCAACGCCCGCAAGGGAATCAAACTGGACCAAGTGGAGCGGGCGCTGCGCTGGTCGCGGGAGGCCGGAATCCGCAACTGGGGCTACTTTATCATCGGCCTGCCCGGCGAGACGGAAGAGACCATCCGCGAGACCATTCGCTTCTCCAAACAGCTCCCGCTGGACCTGGTGTTGTTCCACATCGCCGCGCCGTATCCAGGCTCGCCCTTCTTCTTCGATGTGGTGGAGCAAGGCTGGTTCCGCCCCGGCACTCGTTGGGAGCAGGTGGATATGGATTGCTCTACGGTGCTGGATTATCCCCATCTGCGGGCGGAGGAGTTGGAGCAGTGGGCGCGGCGGGCCTTCCGCGAGTGGGCGCTGCGGCCCGGCCCGGCGCTGACCTATCTGCGCATGCTCTTGAGCGCGCCTTCCCTGTGGCGGCCGGCTTTTGAGATTGGCCTAGAGAGCCTGGGCTGGGCGGCGGGCGGGTAGGACGGTTGCGCGTCACCCTCGCACCGTCACCAGGTTGCCGGATTCGTACCGCCGCAATCCCCAGAGGAAAACCAATCGCGCCGCCAGCGTTATCCCGGCGCTAAAGGCTACCAGCGTCGCCAGCTTGCCCCAATCGAAATCACTCAGCAGTTCCGCCGGCACCGAGCCGACAAATGCTCCGGGAATCAGGGTGTAGAGCAGCACCCGCACCGCCCCCGGAAAAATATCCGCCGGATACAGGCTAAAGGTAATGAGCGCGTTGATCGCCTGGCCTGCCAGGTTGTCGGCGTTGCCCACCCAAAAGGCCAGCGACCCCACCAGCACGCTAAAGGCCACGATAACCATGCCGGCCAGCAGGCCCAATAACAGGAACAGCGGCAAGCGCGCCCATTGGCCCGGCGCGGCGATCAGAAAGACGGCCAGGCCAAAGAGCATGTCCCCCCAGGCGGGGAGCGACATGCGCGAGATCAGCAGGTGCGCCAGCGGGTCGGCCGGCAGGGCCAGGTAATAGTCCAGATCGCCACGGGCGATGATGCGCGCCACCATAAAGCTGTTGCCGCAGATCACGTTGGCCGCCCCAAAGCCAAAGGCGACGATCCCATAGATCGTCATCACTCCCGCCAGGTCCCATCCCCGCAGGCTGGGTAGCCGGTCGAACAGCACCCACCAGAAGAAAAGCAGCATCGAGTTGTTCAGTATCATGGCGAACACTTGCAGCACAAAGGCTCCGCGATAGGCCATCGCCGACATCAGATTGTGCCGCAGGTAGCCCGACACCAATCGCACCGTCTTCACTTGCATACTTGCATACTTGCGTACTTGCAACTTGCCCACTTTACCCCCCGTGCACCACCAGCCGCCGCTGCGCCCGCCGCCAGACGAGCATCATCAGCGCCGCAAATATGGCGATATAGATCACCTGCCCCGCCACCGCCCGCAACACGAACTCGGTATCAAAGTCAACAAAAGCCCTGGCCGGGACGTAGGTGATGAACTGGAACGGCAGCCACTCGGCCACGCGCCGCAGCCAGTCTGGGAACATTTCCAACGGAAGGAATAATCCGCCCACGGTAAAGAGCAGCTTTTGGTAGATCCAGAAAGCGGGCATCACTTCCTCGATCCAAAAAGCGAGCAGGCCGATGAGGACGGCGATCAGCGCGTCCAGCAGCAGAGCCAGCGCCGCCATTCCCAGAAAGGCCAGCAGGCCGGGCAGGCTCCCCGCTGCTTCCCTCATCCCGATCCCCACGACGGCCGTTGCCGCCAGCAGATTGATCAGCAGGCGCGGCGCGGAGCCGCCCAACGAGTTGGCAACCTGGTACCAGGGATAGCTGAGGGGGCGGGCCAGCGTGTAGGCCAGGTCGCCGGCCTTGACCGCC
>DUEK01000165.1 GCA_011192155.1 Thermoflexia bacterium | reverse complement strand
CCATCCCCAGGGCGAGAGGCAGCCGGTCACAGAGGGAGCGATAGCGTTGATAGAGCCGGGCCGGGATCAGGCTGATTCCGCCCACCATCTTGCCCACAATTCCGCCTACCGTTCTGCCCGCAGATCTGCTCACAGATTTGCCTCCTGCGGTCGAGTCACGATCCGGCGGCTGGAGACATCGGCGGAGGCCGGACGGGCGTGGGTGCGGGCCCAGTTGCGCAGCGATGTGACCTGCTCGCGCATCGTCTGGGAAAGCGGGATGGACTCGGCGACGTTACGCAGCAAGTCGCCCTCTTCCAGGTCGCGTCCGGTCTCAAAGGCATCGTACAGGCCAGCGATGATGGCCTGCTCGATCTCGGCGCCGCTAAATCCTTCCGTCTCTCGCGCCAGATGCGGCAAGTCGAACTGCTCCGGGTCGCGTCCTCGTTTGAGCAGGTGGATGGCAAATATCTCTTGCCGCTCCTCAAAGTTTGGCAGGTCAATGAAAAAGATTTCGTCAAAGCGGCCTTTACGCAATAGCTCTGGCGGCAGCAGCGCGATATTGTTGCTGGTGGCAATGACGAACACGGGCGCGGTTTTCTCCTGCATCCAGACCAAAAAGCTGCCAAAGACGCGGGCGGCGGTGCCGGCATCGGAGCGGCCGGAACTGGATAGGCCAGCGAGTCCTTTTTCAATCTCGTCCAGCCAGAGGACGCAAGGCGACACGGCCTCGGCCAGCCGCAAAGCCGCCCGTATGTTCCCCTCGGATGCGCCCACGAGTTCGCTAAAGACGCGCCCCATGTCCAGGCGCAGCAAGGGCAGTTTCCACACGGCAGAGACAGCCTTGGCGATAAGCGATTTCCCCCCGCCCTGCACGCCCAGCAGGAGCAGTCCGCGAGGCTCCGGCAGTCCAAATTCCCGCGCTTGTTCGGTAAAGGCGCGTCGGCGTTTGTGAAGCCACACCTTGAGGTCAGACATCCCACCGACGTAATCCATCTCCTCCAGAGCCTCATAGTATTCCAGGGTGTTGGATTTACTGATCAGTTGCTTTTTCTCAGTGATGATGATTTCCGGGTCGAACTGGCGCGTCATGACCACCGATTTGGCGAACGCATTTTCGGCCTCGCTGACGGTCAGGCCCTGTGCGGCGCGCAGAATCTGCTCCCGTTCTTCCGAGTTCAGTTTCAACCGCAGCCGGCCCTGGCGGCGAACGGAGCGAATCACCCTGTCCAAAGCCTCGCTCAACTCGTCCAGTGTGGGGAGAGAAAAGTCCACGACGGTGACCTCTTTTTCCAACTCTGGCGGCAACCACTGCACAGGGGAAAGAAACAAAATTGTCTTTTGACTTTCCTTCAGCGGTTGTACCAGGTCGCGTACCTTGCGCACCACTGCCGGGTCAGGCGGCATGTGCGAGGAACCCAAGAAGGGGTGAAAGTCCCTCAGCAGGTAAAGGGCGGATTCACGGGAACGCTCGATGTGGGCGAGCACCTCTAGCGCTGAACGAGCGCCAGGGTCCACCTCGGTGGGGCGCACGGTGTCTATGGCCGTCACGCCGGTAGTCACCGTCCAGGCGAACAGCCGCTTTTTCAGTTGGGCGGCGATGCGCACGAGCATACTCTCAACGCGCCGCTCCTCCCAAGAAAGAATGTAGATCAACGGGTACTTGGCCCGGATCAGGACTTCTAGTTCTCGTTCTCGTTCAGCTATGTTCATTACAAGTTCCTAATACCCAATCAGCACGGATTACGCCTTACAACTCGCCAGCAGCAAAGCCTAATCCCAACTCCTCCAGCGTCTCTTGCGTCGGTTCGCCCGTCTCCGGGTCCCAGCCGTACTCGGCGTAGGCGCCGGCCAGGAGCGCGTCCACATCGGGGACTGTTCCCGCGGCGCCGCCGTCATCCAGTGGCTTTAGCAGCAGGTCGGGGAGCCGGTCGTCGGCGCGGGTGAGACCCAGGCGCAGGTTGAGCATACGCTTGAGCGTGACGATGCGCTTGCCCAGCGTCATCAGGTCGTCGGTCTCCAACCCCCACCCCGTAGCACCGTTCAGCGCGGCCAGCACCCGCTCGACGCCGGGGTTCTGGAACTGGCACAGATCAATCGCGTTGTACAAGTTGCGCCAGGCCTGCTGCCGCGCGGAGGTGCGGCCCTTTTCCTCCGTCATCTCGAAGCGGTCGCCGGGGATGACGCCCAGTTCAAAAGGCGGCCCCTGGCCCATGTCCACGCTGTACATATCGCCCTCCATGTGGCAGGCTCCACGGGGGGAGAGCGCATAAGTCACGGCCAATCCGGCAAAGGCGCGCGGGTCGTGCATGGGCGCTTCCAGGCGGTTGACGGTGGCCGCCAGTTCCGGCGCGCCGAACCGCTCGGCCAGGGCCGCGCTCCCCTCGGCTAACGCATCTCCGAACCCCTCGCGACGGGCCATCATCTCGATCAAACGATGTGTCATCCCGACGTCGCCATAGCGAATCGCCAAACCGCCGGTCTCTTCCTCGGTGATGATGCCGCGCTCGAACATCTCACAGGCCAGCGCGATGGTAACGCCGGCGCTGATGGTATCCAGGCCGTAGACATTGCACAGATGCCCGGCGTAGATGACGGCCTCCAAATCGTCCACCATCATCAAAGAGCCGAACGCACCCAGTGTCTCGTACTCGGGACCATCCGCCGCCTCCACGCCGTAGCTGGGAGCGCGGGTCTCGCGGCCGCAGGCGATGGGGCAACGGTAGCAGGCGGTGTTCTTGTTCTGGTACTGCTCCACCATCAACACGCCGGAGAGATTGCTCGCCTCCTCCCATTCCCCCTGCTGATAGTAGCGGATGGGCATGTCGCCGTACATCAGCGCCATGTCCACGTAGCAGGCGGTGCCGGCCAGTTGCAGCGACGTGGCGGGTATGTCCTCGTCCAGTCCTCCGATGATCTCACGCGCCACACTCTTTAACCCATCGGGGTCGGCCAGGGGGACTTGAGCAGAGCCGCGCACTCCGATGGCCTTGAGGTTCTTGGAGCCCATCACTGCCCCCATGCCGGTGCGGCCAGCGGCGCGGCCGTGATCGTTCATCACGGCGGCCATCAAGACTTGGTTCTCGCCGGCCGGGCCGATGCAGGCGACGCGGGCCTTGGGCTCGCCCAGCGCCTTGCGCACCCGTTCCTGGGTCTCGTAAGAGTCACAGCCCCACAGGTCAGCCCCGTCGTGCAGTTTGGCCTGCCCTTCCACGATAGAGAGCCAGACCGGTTTCTCGGCCCGTCCGGTGATGATGACGCCGTCGTAACCGGCAAAGCGGAGTTCGGGGCCGAAAAAGCCGCCGGTATTCGACTCGCCCCAGATGCGGGTGAGCGGCGAGAGGGCGCACACGCTGCACCGCCCGGCTGAAGGCAT
>DUEK01000164.1 GCA_011192155.1 Thermoflexia bacterium | reverse complement strand
CCGTTGGTGTCGAGGAATTAAGGTGCGACGTGAGGTGCGACGCACTTCAAAAGTGCGTCGCACCTGTAAAGGAGGTAAAATGAACCGCAAAAACATGATTCTCGTGACAATCGTTCTGGCGTTGGCGGCCCTGGGCGCGATGGGCCAATACCTCTCGTCCGCCACACACGCCCAAAAGCCCAGCGCTCCCGCCGGGGACATCACCCCGGCCCGCTCCGACGACCTCACCCCCACCCTCTACCTGCCGCTCGTTTTGATGAACCACAGCCCCGGTCTCGTCCAGCCCTCCGACCTGGCCTACTTGGGCGCGTTCCGCTTGCCGGGCGGCGATGATGCACCCCCAACCTTTGCCTACGGCGGGCAAGCAATGACCTACCGGCCCGACGGCGATTCCGGCGGTGGAGACGAATATCCCGGCTCTCTCTTTATCACCGGACACGACACCGTAAATTACGTCGCCGAAATCAGCATCCCCGCGCCGGTCAGTTCCACTAACTTGAACGCGCTCAATACGGCCACAATGCTTCAGGGGTTCTCTGATGTGCGGGGCGGCTTGTTCGATGCAATGAACGAGATGCCGCGCGTGGGGATGGAATACCTTCCCGCGCAATTCGGGCAAACGTCGGCCAAACTGCATCTGGCCTGGGGCGCGCATCATCAAGATGAAGGATCATCCACGCAAGCGCCCTCGCACGCCTGGTGCGATCTCACGTTATCCGCGCCCAACACACAAGGCGCCTGGTGGATGGGCGAAACTAGCGTAGAACGCCTCTATCGCGTCAACGACTATATCTTTGAGATTCCGTCGGCCTGGGCCGACACGCACCTGAGGGGCGCAAAATTGGCCACGGGCCGCTATCGCGACGGGGGCTGGTCTGGGATGGGGCCTAACATCTTTGCGTATGGGCCGTGGCTCGATGGCAGCCCGCCGGCCTCGGACACGATCCTCGCCACCCACAAACTGCTGGCCTATTCTTCTTCTTACGCCGGCGGCGGCGACCACACGCTGGACTATTATCACGATTCCGATGACTGGGCCGGCGGGGCGTGGCTGACCGCCGGGGCCAAATCAGCTGTTGTTTTCGTGGGTACCAAAGGCGGCGGCGATTACTGGTGGTACGGGTATTCCAGCCCCGCCGGCGACGGCGTTCCCTGCGTCCACATTCCCCAGCCGGGAGAGGACGAGCCGCGCTGCTACAGATCATCCGACGGCTCAAGCTGCGTAGACGACTTTCCAACCTGCACCGGCTATGCCATAGATAGCAAAGGTTGGTGGAGTTCCAGGTTCGACGCCCAAATCATATTCTACAATCCCGCCGACCTGGCTGCCGTCAAGAACGGTACGAAGGAATCCTATGAACCTCAACCGTATGCTACGTTGGACATTGATGAGCGTCTGTTTTTGAGTTGGCCGAGTGATACCGATATAGATTGCGGAACCGGCGACCAACGCAAATGCCGCACCGGCGCAGTGGCCTATGATCGCGCCAACGGTTTCTTGTACGTGTTGGAACGCTTTTCCGATGAGGCCAAGCCGGTAGTACACGTATGGCAGGTAGAGTAGAAAGTTTGCAAATGAGCAAATCCGTAAATCCCGCCAATCCGAGTTCTAAGGAGATGAAAATGAACAGGACAAGAACCAACTATCGCACAGCCTTGCTTCTCGCCGTCAGCCTGATAGGGTTGAGCGTCTTGAGCTGCAACCTGCCCGGCGCGCCGGGAGCGGCAGATACTCCGGCCCCAACATCCACCCTTCAGCCAGACGATGCTCCCGCTCCACCTTCGGAAGCGGAGCCAACACACGCCCCGCCTCCACCCCCGTCCGGCGGCCTGATCCAACCCTCCGACCTGACCTACCTGGGCGCTTTTGCCTACCCATCCGGCGACGAATGGGCATACAGCGCTCGCGCGTTAGCCTATTATCCCAATGGCGATCCCGACTCGAGCGACAACTATCCAGGTTCGCTTTATGTAACAGGCTTTGACCAGAACGATCTTGTAGGGGAGATCACCATCCCCGAGCCGGTGGTTTCAAGTAACTTTGACGACCTGCCAAAAGCGTCCATACTCCAGCCCCTGACGGACATCACGGGCGGCTGGAAAGACAACTGTACGTACAACGACGATTGTATCTATCGTGAGGTTGATGGCTTGGCTTATCTATCCGACGTAGACAAGGTTGCCTGGAACCTGCGAGATTGGTACAATGTCACCGACTACGATCAGGACTCTTTGGGGTGGAGCGCTCTTGATATGACCGGCGCTCAAGGGGTATGGCACATTGGAGAGCGCCCGTATGACAATGACGTCTTCCATAATGCCAAAACTTGCGACTATCTCTTCAATGCCCCGGACAGTTTTGCCGATGCCTATTTGAGCGGCAATTCACTTATTGCCGGTAACCAGCGCGAAGCCGGGGCGCTTGGCGGCTCTCAGGGGCCAACGCTTTACGCGCTTGCCCCGTGGACAGACGGCAATCCGCCAGCCTCCGGGCAAAATCTGGATGCGCTGGCTCTGCTATACTATCCTGAAAACATCGAGTGCGTCTGGGAAGGCGATGGGGATATTAACGAACATCCCGCGCCGGGCGTTTGCGATTTTCCCGACTATCGGGGCGCAGACCATTGGAACGGCGGAGCCTGGGTGCAGAGTGAAAACAAAAGCGCCGTCCTGATATTTGGGCGTAAAGGGATGGGGGATAACTGTTACGGGTCGGAGGAAACGTGCGGCGCCGATCCCTGCGCTACGTCTAGCGGATACCACGCCTATCCATACCAGCCGCAGATCCTCTTTTACGACCCGGAGGAGCTGAAAGCAGTGCTCGCCGGAACCAAAGAGCCGTGGGAGGTGCTGCCTTACGAAATCTACAGCCCGGCGGATAAGATGATCGGCGGCGAGTGCGCCACGCTCGGCGCTGCGGCCTACGACCGGGAGAGAGGGCTGCTATACGTGACCGAACGGGAGGCCGGGCCAGATGGAGAGACGGTGGTACACGTATGGAAAGTGGGCAAGTAAGCAAGTTGCAAGTATACAAGTAAATTTGAAGGAGGAAAAAAATGTCCAAGTGGAATGTTCTGGTTTCAGTTCTGGCAATATTGGCATTGTTGGTTGGTCTGGCCCCGGTGACGCCGGTCCGCGCGGCTACCACGCTCACCATCAACGCCAGCACCGCCGACGATAACAACCCGGGCGGCGGCTGCACCCTGCGCGAAGCGATTGACTTGGCAAATGCAGGAGCACCACCGAGCAGTTATCCTAACGGGTGTACCGTGAAAGGAACCATGGGCACCGCTCCCGTCACCTACCAGATCAACCTGTCGGCCTACACCTACACCCTGGCGAGCACGACAAACGAAGACAACAACGCCAACGGCGACCTGGACATCGAGGCCAACGTGATCATCATGGGGCAGGGCACTCCCGGCGCCACCGTCATTGACGGCAACGGGATTGACCGCGTCTTTCACATTGACCCCGGCAGCGACGACGGCAGCTTTACCGTCCAGATCGTCAACACGACCATCCGCAACGGCAGCGCCGGCTCGGCCGGCGGCGGCATTCGGGCCCCAGGCAGCAACGATGCGTTGTACCTGTCCCATACCATCGTCTATGCCAATGCATCCACCTGGAACGGCGGCGGCATCTATAACGGCGGCACGCTGCACATCACCAACAGCGACGTCTACAGCAACACGTCGTCCGCCAGCACAGCGTTTGGCGGCGGCGGCATCTACAACGCCGGCACGCTCAACGTCACCGACAGCGACGTCTACAGCAACACACTCACCGGCAGCTCCATCTACGGCGGCGGCATCTACAACGCCGGGACGATGACTTTCAGCGGCGGCTCTATTTCAACCAACGAGGCCAGAAACGACGGCGGCGGCGGGTTAGCCAATCAAGGCATGGCCAGCCTGACCGGCGTGATGGTAAGTGGCAACACAACGCCCGATTCGGACGGGGACCACGATGGAAACGGCGCCGGCATCTATAGCTGGGGCACAATCACGCTCACCAACTGCACCATCTCGCACAACCAGGCGCACGATTACGGCGGCGGGGTCTACAACGGCATCGGCGGCACGGCGACCATCAGCGGCACGACGGTCT
>DUEK01000163.1 GCA_011192155.1 Thermoflexia bacterium | reverse complement strand
TGTTTGGCGGCCTCCGTGCGCGGCTCGCCGGCAAAGGTCAGGCAGAGCTGTCGCATAGTGTAAAAGGCGGTCAGCCCGGCGGCCACGGTCAGCACCCAAAAGACGACGGGGGAAGCTGTGTAGGCCTGGGCCAGAATCTCGTCCTTTGACCAGAAGCCGGCTGTGAACAGCGGAAAGCCGGAAAGCGCCAGCCCGCCCAAGAGGAACGGCCAGAATGTGCGCGGCATGCGCTTGGCCAGCCCGCCCATCAGTTTCATATCGTTGGGGTTGAACCACTCTTTTTCGTGCTCTTCGTGTTCATGTTCGTGGGCGTGATGGTGGCCGTGCTCCATCCCGTGGATCACCGAACCGGAGCTGAGGAAGAGCAGAGCCTTGAAGAAAGCGTGTGTGATCAGGTGGAACGCGCCGGCCACGTAGGCGCCGATTCCAAGAGCAGCAACCATGTAGCCCAACTGGCTGATGGTAGAGTAGGCCAGTACACCCTTAATGTCGTCTTGTGCGACGGCCATGATGGAGGCAAAGATGGCGGTGAAAGCGCCGATGCCAGCCACGATGGTCATGTGGATCGGCTCGATGTGGGTGAACTCTGAGACGGCCGCAAAGAGCGGGAAGCAGCGCACCACCAGGAATACGCCGGCCGAGACCATCGTCGCGGCGTGGATCAGGGCCGAGACCGGGGTGGGGCCTTCCATCGCGTCGGGCAGCCAGACGTGGAGCGGGAACTGGGCGCTCTTGCCCACCGTCCCGCCAAAGAGCAGCAGCGCGATCGCCGCCGCCAGTGGGAACTGCGTGCCCAGAAAGCCAGTGGTCGCCAGGTGTTCCAGCGTTTCGTGGCTGAATATGTCACCGTAGGCGAGCGAACCGACCTCGGCATAGAGCAGCGCCAGGCCAAGCATAAAGAACAGGTCGCCGATCTTGGTCACGATGAAGGCCTTGAGTCCGGCCTCCTTGGGCGTGATCTTGTTGGGATCGGGATATTTCTTCTCGTACCAGAAGCCGATCAGCAGGTACGAGCAGGTGCCCATGATCTCCCAGAAAATGAAAAAAGCCAGCAAGTTGTTAAAGACGATCATCCCCAGCATACCGGTGGCAAAGAGGGAGAGGTAGGCGAAAAAGCGGCTGTAGCGTGGGTCTACCTGGTCGGTGCCAAAGTTCATGTACCCGACGGAGTAGATAAAGATCATCATACAGACCAGCGGCACCATAAAGAGCATTATGGCCGTAGCCGGGTCAATGTAGACTGCGAGCTTGAACCGTTCCACCCCGGCCGATAGCCAGTGGATGGACTCGGACTCGAAAGGAAGCACGCCCTCTGGGGCTGTCACCGCTGTCCAGAACACGATCTGTCCCAACAAAAAGGCCACGGCGATAGCGCCGACGACCAGTCTGTGGCTTAATTTGCGGTTTCGGTAGGTGACCAGGGGAACGATAACGAAGGCTAGGAAAGGGAAAACCGGTATGAGCCAGGCAAGATTTAGCAAAGTGGTAGTCATAGAAACCTCTTAACCTTTGAGCAGGTCGATCTCTTCCAGGGTGACAGTGCCACGAGTGCGCCAGATGGCGATGATGAGCGCCAGCCCCACCGCCGCCTCGGCTGCGGCCACGGCGTAGACGAACAGTGCGAACGCCTGTCCTGTCACAGCGGCCGGCTCCGTGTAGCGCCAGAAAGCGACCAGGTTGACGTTGACGGCGTTGAGCATCAGTTCAACGCCCATCAGGATGGCAACAGCATTGCGCCGCGATAGGACGCCGTAGAGGCCAGCGCAGAACAACGCTGCTGCCAGGATGAGATACCATTCCAAAGGAACCATAATCATTACTCCCCTCTACTACCCCTACTGGCTCATTAAAACAGGTCTAATCCATACTTAACGTACAATGGCAACAGGGTGATGGACATAATGTTCTGCAGCTTGACCAGGATGTGCAGAGACGGCCCGGCCGTGTCCTTCAAGGGGTCGCCAAAGGTGTCTCCGATCACGGTAGATGCGTGGGCTTCGCTGCCCTTCCCTCCATAGAGACCTTCTTCGACCAGCTTCTTGGCGTTATCGAGGGTGCCGCCGGCATTGAACATGGCTTTGGATAATGCCGACGACGATGTCTTTACGCCGATCAGATAGGCTGCCAGCGCCCAGGGACCCAGGATGAAGCCCATTATGATGGGGATCACCAGCGAGACAATGGTAGGCGACACCATTTTGCGCAGGGCATTGAGCGTGGTGATGTCGACACAGCGTGCATAGTCTGGCAAGGCTTTGCCCTCCATCAGCCCGGGAATCTCGCGGAACTGCCGTCGCACTTCGTCGATCAGCTTGAAGGCGCCGTCGTTGACCGCGCGCAAAGTGAGCGCCGAAAACAGGTATGGCATAGCGACCCCACAGAACAGAGCGGTGACGCTGGCGGGATTGACCAGGTTGACCATAAGGTCGTTGATATGGGTCACCTGGATGCCCTGTATACGTGTGAGCTCAAAGAGATAGGCGAAGAGGATCACTATGCTCCCCATCGTCGCCGCGCCCATCGCGTACCCTTTGGCCAGGGCTTTGGTCACGTTGCCCACAGCGTCCAGAGCGTCGCCAGCCTTGCGCGTCTCCTCACCCAGGCCTGCCATCTCGCTGATGCCGGCCGCGTTGTCGGCGATTGGGCCAAAGGTGTCGCCGGCCATGATGATCCCTTTCATTTCCTTGATGCCCATCGTGGCGGCGGCGACGTAGTAGATACCCACCAATCCTCCGCCTCCGATAAAGTAGGAGAGGAGGACGATGGCCCCCAGGATGTACGAACCCCAGACCGTGCTCTCCATGCCGTAGGAGAATCCCTGTAGGATGCCCAGCGCCGGCCCGCCCTGAGCGTACCGGGCGGTCTCGCGCACCGGTTTCCCGTGAGGGCCGGTGTAATACTGGACTACGAACACGATTGCAAAGACTCCTATCATCCCCAGCACTTGGGCCCAGAAGAGGCCCATATCGTGCATCATCCAGCGCGCCACGGCGTAAAAGAAGATCAGGCAGGTCACAGAGGTGCCCAGAAGGCCGATGTTGACCGCTTGAGTGGGACTTTTATCGTCGCGTCCTTGCACCAGGAACACGCCGACCACTGTAGCCAGGATGCCAATCGCTCGCGCTACGAGAGGGAACATGACGCCGACCCAGCCGTATTTGGCCATAAAGATGGGAGACATCGCGACGATCATTGTAGTGATCACATTGTCGGCGCCCGACTCGAAGAGGTCGGCGCCGCGCCCGGCGCAGTCACCGACATTATCTCCTACCAAGTCGGCGATGACGGCCGGGTTGCGCGGATCGTCTTCTGGAATGCCGGCCTCGACCTTGCCCACCAGGTCAGCCCCGATGTCGGCAGCTTTGGTATAGATGCCGCCACCCAACTGGGCAAAGAGCGCCGAGAGGCTGGCCCCAAAGCCAAAGCCGACCAGCAAGCTAATTCTCTCTGGATCGTCCGGGCTCACGCCAAAGAGCCATATAAGCAACATGATCCCCAGCATGTTGAGGGTCACGATGCACAGTCCCATGATCGAACCGCCACGGAAAGCGACGGTGAGCGCTCTGCCGGCCGAGGTGCGGGCCGCGCTGGTGGTGCGCACGTTGGCCCGCACTGCTGCGTTCATCCCGATATAGATAGCCAGCAGAGAGAAAGCCGCCCCGGTGATGACGCCCACGGCGATCTGCCACTTGCCCTCCGGCATGACCACGAACAACACTCCGGCCAGAATTACTACGAAGGGGGCAATGGTGATAAACTCACGGTGAAGGAAGGCGTTGGCCCCAATTTGGATGAAGTGGGCGACTTCCTTCATGCGCTCGGTGCCGGTATCCTGTTTTTGCAACCACAGGTAAAGTCCGGCGATCACGACCAGGCCAAAGACGCCGATTATGGGAACGAAGATGTTGACGAGTAGATTAAGGTCCATTGTTGTTTGTGTTTCCTTGATGGATAGTTGTTGGTATTTATCGCTCTCTTGCGATTGTCACTGCGCCGATGAGGGCGACCAGCAACATGACTGATGCGACCTCAAAGGGCAATACCAGCCCAGCGGGGTCTACCAGCGCCTTGCCAAGATTGACGATACTTTCTGCTGGAACGTCCCCAGGGGTCACAGCCCAGTTGTGGTTCAGCACCGTCCACCCTAAAACGGCACACAGCGCCACCGCTACCAGCGCCGCCAATCCCCATTGGCGGTTAGCTCCAGTGAGGTTGGGGTTCATCATGTCTTGCGTGAGCATCAGTGCAAAGAGAATCAGGATGGCAATGCCGCCCACGTAGATGAACATTTGCGTGGCGGCCAAGAATGGGGCCTCCAATAGCACGTACAGCCCCGCTATGCCAAAGAACGAGAGGATCAAGAACAACGCGGCGTGGAACACGTTGCGCCGCGTCACCACCATCAGCGCCGCTCCTAACGTGATCGCGCCAAAGATAATGAATAACACTTGTTGAAGGGTCATCAACGATCTCCTGAATATGGGAGTGAGCGGATTACGTGTCTCACGCTGGGGTTGCTTCCTTTTCCATCCGCGCTGTGC
>DUEK01000162.1 GCA_011192155.1 Thermoflexia bacterium | reverse complement strand
TCGGTCATCGTCGTAAATTGGAACACCCGCGATTTGCTCGTCCAGTGCTTGCAGTCGCTGGAAGATACTGTCGAGTCGATGTACGACGTGTGGGTAGTGGATAACGCCTCTGCGGATGACAGCGTGGCAGTGATTCGGGAGCAATTTCCCCAAGTTCACGTCATTGCCAACTCAGAGAACGTGGGCTTTGCGCGGGCCAACAACCAGGCGCTTGACCGTTGTCAGGGACGATACGTGCTTTTGCTCAACAGTGATACCCAGGCATTGGCCGGTTCTCTGGACGAGACGATCCGGTTCATGGACGAGCATCCCGACGCGGGCATTCTCGGTGTTCGACTTTTAAATCCTGATGGAACTTTTCAGGCGTCGTACACCGTGTTTCCTACACTGTGGCGCGAGTTTCTTATCCTCAGTGGGTTGGGGCGCTGGCTGATTCGCCCCAGCTTTCCCAGCTATGGGCCGCAGGTCGAGGCAGGGCCTCGGAAAATTGTGGGCTATATGGAAGGCGCATACCTGATGGCTCGCCGCGAGGCTGTGAAACAGGTTGGCGGGCTAGACGAGCGCATTTTTATGTACGCCGAAGAAGTGGATTGGTGCTACCGCTTTCATCAGGCAGGGTGGGAAGTCTGGTACTTGCCCCAAGCTCCCATCATCCACTATGGTGGACAGAGCAGCAAAAAGCGCCAGAAGCGAATGGAAGCCGAACTCTATCGCAGTCGTGTCTACTTTTTCCGCAAGCATTACGGCAAGATCGCTGCGAATTGTCTGAAAATACTGATATATATGATGACGTTGGTCAAAATATTCGTTTACGGATTGTTGCGCTTTGTTACCGGAGGACGCAGAGGTAGACTCGTCACCAGTTGGCGAGATTTACGGCGCGCACTGACCAGTGCGGACTCGGCATTCAAAGGGACGGTGGCATCTTGAACGTTCTTATGCTTACCCAGGTCTTGCCTTATCCGCCCGACAGTGGCCCCAAGATCAAGACCTATAACGTGATCAAATATCTGTCTCAACGTCATCGTGTGACGTTGGCGTCGTTCGTGCGCGGCGACCAGTCGGAACACGCTCGGCGATTGGAACATTATTGCCAGGCGGTGCATACCGTGCAGATGGAACGAAACGTCGCGCGGGATGGGTTGGCGATGGTTCGCAGCTTGCTGACGGGCCAACCCTGGATGATGGTGCGCGACGACCGGCAGGCGATGCGCGCGCTTGTAGATCGTCTGGCGGCGGAACAACACTTTGACGTGGCCCACGCCGATCAACTCAACATGGGCCAGTACGCCGAACGTGTGACGGGCGCGTTCAAGGTGATGGATGCGCACAACGCTTTGTGGCTGCTGTACCAGCGACTGTGGGCTACGATGTCGCCAGGCCCGCGCAAGTGGCTGCTGGGTCGGGACTGGCGATTGCTCAAATCCTACGAGGGACGGCTGGCGCGCGAGTTCGACGCGCTGCTGGCCGTCAGCCCTGAGGACAAAGCGGCGTTGCAAGAAGCGGCCGGACAGCCTGTAGATGCTACGGTCATTCCCATCGCCATCGACACGGACGAGATACAAGTCGTCGAGAGAGAGGCTGAACCCGGCCATATTTTGCACATCGGTACAATGTACTGGCCGCCCAACATTGACGCTGTGAACTGGTTTGTCCGCGAGATTTATCCCCTCATCCGCCAGCAGAGGCCCGACGTGCAGTTTGACGTGGTTGGCTCTCGCCCCCCGGCCGACTTGCTTGCTCTCAACGATACCGGCCAGGGGATCAACGTCACCGGCTACGTGGAGGACCCCACGCCCTACCAACAACGCGCGGCCGTAATGATCGTCCCACTGTTGGCCGGAGGGGGGATGCGGGTGAAAATCCTTCAATCTCTGGCCGAGGGTATCCCCATCGTGTCTACGACGTTGGGATGCGAAGGGATCGGCGTGACCGACGGCGAAGATATTTTGATCGCGGACGAGCCGGGCGATTTCGCCGCTGCGGTGTTGCGAGTGCTGAATGACCGGGCGCTGGCGCAGCGATTGTCGCACAATGGGCGGCGTTTGGCCGAAACCAGGTACGATTACCGGCGCGCATGTGTGGCGCTGGACGAGGTATATGATCGGGCTGCGCCTGCGTAGCGCCTGAACTCGCGTTAGGAGAACTGGTGAAAAAACACGCATTCAACATTCTAAAGATCGTCGTCAGTGCGGGGTTGCTGGTTTATCTGCTGGTTTTTCAGATCGACGTGAAAGAACTGTGGAGCGTCGCGCGTCAGGCGCGATGGGGATACTTGATAGCGGCGATGATATTGATGATCGCGGGCACTGCGCTGCGGGCGGTACGTTGGCAGGTATTGTTGCAGGCGCTGGACATTCATGTGCCGTTGCGCAGGCTGGTGCAACTCTATTTTATCGGCGCTTTTTTCAACATCTTTTTGCCCACCGGCCTGGGTGGGGATGCGGTCAAAATGGCCGAACTGTCCCGGACGCTGTCGCCCTCCTCGACCGGAGGCGCGCCCGAGGCGGTTGGCACGACGTTGGTTGACCGCGCCACTGGCCTGTGGGTGCTCTTTGTATTGGCCTTGGTGGCCCTGCCATTCAGCCACACGCTGCTGCCCGACGGCTGGGCGCCGGTCATTGCTCTCGGAACGTTGGGCGGGGTGGTCGGGGGATGGGTGGTGATGGGCACGCCGTTGATCCCGTGGCTGGGAAGCAAGGTACGTTTGCCCGGCCAGGAGAAAGCGGAACAAGTTCCGTTAGAGCGATTTTACCGCTCGGTATCGCAATTGGGATACAAGGCATTGGGCAAGGCGTGCGCCGTATCCCTGGTTTTCGACGTGTTGTTGATCATCTTTAATGTGCTAGTCGCTCGCGGTTTGGATGTGGACCAACCGTTGGGCGTGTTTCTGCTATTCACGCCGGTTATTTCTTTCTCGTTGGCCTTGCCTATTTCAATCGGCGGTCTCGGCGTTCGCGAGCAGACTTATGTGTTGTTGTTCGGCGCGTTGGGTGTATCGAGTGCCGTCTCGGCGGCAATGTCGCTTGCCAATTATACGCTGACCAATCTGGTGATTGGCCTCTTGGGCGGGATCGTGTACGCTCTGGAGGGCACGAGAGGTCTAATAGAGAGTGGACAGGATCATGGGACGAGTATCTGAACCGGAAAAGGCGGCCTCGCAGATAGATATATCGGCCTCACCGATAGATATATCGGCCGTTATACCGGTCTATAACGAAGAGCAAAACCTGGGTTTATTGTATGAACAGCTAAAAGCCGTCATGCAAGAACTGGGCTTGCGCCACGAAATCATTTTTGTCGACGATGGCAGCACGGACGGCAGTTATGACGTGGCGCAGAGTTTGCACGCCAGGGATGATTGTGTCAAGCTGATCCGGTTTCGGCGCAATTTTGGACAGACCGCGGCCTTTTCTGCTGGGTTCGATTACGCGCGCGGCGCTTTGGTCGTCACGCTCGATGCTGATGGGCAGAACGACCCGGCCGACATCCCACGTTTGTTGGACAAGCTACACGAGGGTGATTATGACATTGTCACCGGCTGGCGTGTCAACCGTCAAGAATCCTTTGTGCGGCGATTGCTGTCCAAAATGGGGAATTTGGTCATCAGCCGGGCTTCCCATATCTCGATCCACGACCGGGGCTGTTCGCTCAAGATATTCAGAACCGAGCTGGTCAAGAATATGCAGCTTTATGGACAGTTGCATCGCTTTTTGCCTGAACTGGCCAGCACCATCGGCGCGCGCGTGGCCGAGGTGCCGGTGAATGACCGTGATCGCCAGTTTGGCCAGTCGAAATACGGAGCGTTGACGCGCGCTCCTCGTGTCATCCTAGACCTGGTTACGGTCTCGTTTTTGTTGGGCTTTTTTTCCACTCCGATGCGATTTTTTGGCTCTATCGCTTTCGCCAGTGGTTCGTTGGGCACCCTGATTGGCTTGGGATTGGCCCTGACCAAGATTTATCACGGTCTCGCAGGCGGCTGGGCGGGTTTTCACGCATACGAAATTGGCGCCCGCCCACTGCTTCTTTTCTCTTTCATGTTGATATTGTTGAGCGTGCAGTTTTTGATGATGGGCTTGTTGGGAGAGATGATTATGCGCACCTACTACGAGGCGCAAAACAAGCCCACCTATTTTGTTCGGGATGTGTTGGATTAGATTGAGGGTGAGCAAGTGCCAAAATCAAAATACCGCAAAGCTTTGATAATTATATTGATATGTTTGGTCGGC
>DUEK01000161.1 GCA_011192155.1 Thermoflexia bacterium | reverse complement strand
TTGCGCGACATCTGCGCGTTGCGCGACATCTGCGCGTTGCGCGACGGGTTGAGCTTGCCCGTTTGCTTCCTGTGTGTGGTTGGCTTTTGTCATGATTCTTTCACCTCTCGTTAGATGGCTTGGTAATGTAGGTCGGAATGACATTCCGACTTACCGCTTGTGTAGCTCGTTCAGATGGTTGAGCACTGATGCGATTTTGTCCGGTGGCAGCACGTGGTCGGTGACGCCGCGCTCGATTGCCGCTTTGGGCATGCCAAAGACCACACAGCTTGCTTCATCCTGGGCGATGACGCGCCCGCCGGCCTGCTTGAGCTTTTCCAGACCATCGGCGCCGTCTTGGCCCATGCCTGTCAGCACCACGCCGGCGGCTGCGGCCCCATACGTTTCCGCCACAGAGTCAAACAACAGCGTGGCCGATGGGCGCAACCCCTTTACCGGCGGGGAGTGATCGAGACAGACGATGCCCCCGCGTCTGATCGTTACGTGGGTATCGTCTGGCGCGATCAACGCTCGTCCTGGCGTGAGCGGTTTGTTATCTTGCGCAATTGCCACCTGTAACTCGGTCGTGCTATCTAGCCACTGGGCGAACCCGCGAGCAAAACCGGACGTGATGTGCTGCACGACCGCGATGGGGATTGACATATCACCGGGCAGCGCGCTCAGAATCTCCCGCAGCACTCCGGGGCCGCCGGTGGAGGAAGCGATGGCGATCAGTTCGACGTCGGCCTGGGGACTGGGCGACGGGGCGGGGCGCTGGCGGCTCGGCCAGAGGGTGACCACTTGCACGTCAGACATCAGCCTGATGGTTGTCACCAGTTGGTCGCGCACGGCCTCGTATGCTTCGGGGCCAAGACCTTTGGGCTTTTCGACCACCGTCAGCGCGCCGGCCGCGATGGCGTTGAAGGCGACGTTCAGGTCTTTATCGTAGACGGCGGACGTTATGACGACGATGGGCGTGGGCGTGGTGCTCATGATTTGGCGGGTTGCTTCCAGCCCGTTCATACGCGGCATACGGATGTCCATGGTGATCACGTCGGGCCGCAGGCGAGCGGTCAGTCGCACTGCGTCTTGGCCGTTTTGCGCGCGGCCCACGACCTCGAACCCCGGCGTGTCCTGCAACATGCTAACCAGTATCGCCTGTACGGTTGGCGAATCTTCGACGACTAGCACACGGATGATATTCTTCATAGCGACAATTTATCTCATTCTTCCGGCGTGATCAATCCCATCTGGCGCAATGTCTCGATCAGAACTGCGTCGGCAAAGGCGTCTTTGGGGATATAGTCAACCGCCCCCATCTGCAAACCTAATACGATTGTTTCGTCGTCATCGTGGCGCGTTAACAGGATTATAGGGATGTTGGCTGTATCTGGTATGCCTTTTAGCCGCTTGCATACCTGGAAGCCGTTCATCCCCGGCATTTGCACGTCAAGTACGATGACGTCGGGCTGCAATTGCTCCGCCATTTGCAAGCCCAATTCGCCATCGCAGGCGACCAGTGCGTTTAGGCCTGCTTGCTCTAGCATCGTCTGTAGGTGCATTGCTTGTGTAGGGCTGTCTTCGATTACCAGGATTGTGCCTTTGGTGCTAGTTTCGAACATAGCCTCCCCTCCTCTGCGTGGCCCAGTGAACTATGGTGACTTGCAACTCGTTAGATGGCAACGTTTCGATAGTTAACTTATCAACCAGCCATTCTGTGTTTCTGAGTCCTTCCAGTGTGAGATCAGGGTGGGCGCCGGCGGCTATTGCGCAAGTCACCTGGATGCCGGTCTGTTTTCCTGTTTCCAGAGCCTCGATCTTGATCTGGCCCTGATGTTTTCTCCCCAAGCCCAGCGTCTCGGCCAATGAGGATGTAGCGAGGGATATGCGCGCCTGATCGGTGATATCAAAGCTTTTCGTGCGAGCCATCTCGCGCACTTTCATTCGCGCTGTGATCACGTCAAACTCGCTGCGAATCGTTATGATTTGGCTGTCAGTCATTGGACGTCATCCTTTTCCGTAATGCCCAACTGTCGTAGCGTCTCTAAAAGCACCGCGCTGGAGAAGGCATCCTTGGGAATAAAGTCAATCGCGCCCTGGCCAATTCCTGCGATCACTGTGGCGGCATCGTCACGAACGGTTAGCATGATGATTGGAATCTCGGCAGTTTGTTCACTTTCCTTCAGGCGTTGGCAGGCTTCGAGGCCGTTAATTCCCGGCATCTCTATATCCAGCACGATTATGTCTGGCAGATATTTCTGCGCCATTGTCACGCCGGCCAAACCATCGGCCGCCCAGAGCACTTGTAGCCCTTCTTGTTCCAACATTTGTCCGAGCGCAAGCGCCTGGGCCGGGCTATCCTCTACGATCAGAATCTTTTTATAGCTCTTTGTAGCCACGTGTTGTTCCTCCTTTCATTTGCGCACAGGACAAGTTCCGACGGGCTGCACAAGTTAAATCAACTGTTCTATTGTTTCCAGCAGGTTAGTTTGATCAAAACTGCTCTTGGTGATATAGGCGTCGGCGCCGGCTTCAATGCCCCGTGCCTTGTCCTCTGCCGAATCCAGTGACGTGACCAGGATCACGGGCACGTGATTTGTATCCGGGTTCTCTTTGATTCGCTGGGTGAGTTCAAAGCCGTTCAAGCGCGGCATTGCCACGTCCGAAACGACCAAGTCTGGTACACCCTCGGCTGCGATGTTGTTCAATGCCTCCTGGCCGTCGGTCGCCAATTGCACGGTGTAACCGACGGCTTCCAAGATGTTCTTTTCCAGGGTGCGGGTAGTGATCGAATCGTCAACGATCAGGATGTGTTGTTGGGCGCGTGTTGCTTTTGGAGGCTCTGCCTCGGCCGATGTGGCAAAGATAGAGCGGCGCTCGCTTCGCAGGCCCAATTTTATCAGGTCGGCTACATTGAGAATCAGCACCACCTCGCCGTTCGTCATCACGGTGGCTCCGGTGATGCCGCCCACGCGCGTAAGTTGTTTCCCCATTTCCTTGACGACAACTTCCTGCTCACCGGTCAATTCGTCTACTGCAAAGGCCATATATCGTTCGGCTGCCGCCAGGATGACGACGGGGATGTACGCCTCGTCGCGCTGAACGCTGGCCCGTGGCAGCATCAACACGTCGTTGAGCCGCACCAATCTGACCGGGCGTCCATTATAGCGTATCGTGTCGCGCCCTTCAAGTGGTTGGATTTTCTGTGGGCTGACTTGCATAATGTGCTCAATACTGTTGAGCGGGATAGCGAACGTTTCATCGGAGACGCGCACCAACAGCCCGCGCGAGCTGGTCAATCTCAGCGGCAGAGTCAGTGTAAAGGTTGACCCTGCACCGGGCGACCAGTCCACGTCAATGCGCCCACGCAGTGCTTCCACGTTGCGGCGCACCACGTCCAAACCCACGCCGCGACCAGAGATATCAGTGATGATGGGACTGGTAGAGACGCCGATGTTAAAGATGGCCTCGATCAGTTCAGCCTTGTTCAATTGTAATGATTGCGCGCCAACCTTGTTTCGGCGGGCGATGGCTTGGCGGATGGCCTCAGAGTCCAGCCCGGCCCCGTCGTCAGAGACGCAGATGACTACCTCTTGGCCCAGTTGCTCGGCTGTGAGGGTGATCGCGCCCCGGCGGGGCTTGCCGGCCACAGCACGCTCCTGGGGTGATTCGATGCCGTGATCCACGGCATTGCGCAGCAGGTGAATCAGCGGGTTTTTGATCTGTTCTAGTATCTGTTTATCCATCTCGGTATCGCCGCCGACGATCTGGAGCACGGCCTCTTTGTTGGCCTCTCGCGCCAGATCGCGCACCATGCGCCTGAAAGGGCCAGTGATGTTGCTGAGGGGCAGCATACGGATGCGCTTGATCTCTTGTTCCAGTTCGTCTATCACCAGGGACATTTGCATTGTGTCGTTGGCATACTCGCGCGCGAGAGTGCTTATCATCGCGCCCATTTCGCGTAGTCGTTCCTGGCTGGCGCCGACATAACCCAGCACGCGGTCCATATCTTTGCCCAATCCGGTATGGCCGCTGCCGACGGAGGGCAGACGGAGCAGGCGACCGTACGCGCTGCGGGTGGCGAGCCACTCTCTTTGCCACAGCGCCACAAGCTCCTGGGACTGGCGCAATTGGGCCAATCGTTGCTCGGCGTGGATCTTTGTGACGACGAGTTCGCTGAGTTGGGCCATCAGCGCGTCCAGTTTGTTCACGCTGACGCGAATGGTCTCGTCCCCTTCGTGACCTGCCGGAGTGGGGGTGGCGTCGGTGGGCGGTGTATTGATTTCGGCCTGCTCAATCTTGAGCGCGGCCGGGGCGCCTGAACGGAACGATTCTAGCCCGGCGAGCGCCTGCAGCGCCTGCGGCGGGGGCGTGAGTTCGCCGCTCTCGTAGGCCGACTGGACGGCCTGGATCGCGTCGAGCGCCTGGTAGCAGGAGGTGAAGAGTTCGGGTCTCAGTTCGATGTCGTCGTGTTGCATCCGGTCCAGCACGTCCTCGAGTGCGTGGGCCAGTTGTTCGACCATGGTGACTCCCACCGCGCGGGCGGCTCCTTTGAGGCTGTGGGCGGCGCGAAAGATGTTTTCCTGCGCGGCTCCGCGCTCCTCGCCAGCGACGCTATCTTGCTCCAGCGCCAGTAGGCCGTCGGTCATGGTCTGGACGTGGTCGCCAAGTTCGGCCCGGAAAGAGTTGATCAATTGTTCGCGAATCTTGGCCGCGAGAGACATGCGTTCTCCTTGCTCACTTGCAAACCTATAACTTGTATTGCTCCACGATCTCGGTCAGGCTGCGGGCCAGATCGTTCAAATCCTGCGCCGCTTTCTCTGCCTGTCGGGTGCTGGCCAGACTCTGGACTGTGGCCTGGTTGATGTTCTGCATTGCCAGCGCGATCTGCTCGACGCCGGAGGCCTGCTGCCGCCCACCGGCCATCATCTGCGCCGACGCCTGGGCCGATTCTTTGATCACGCCGGCCAGTTGCTCTATGGCGGTTCCCGCCTGCGCGGCCAACTGCAAGCCCTGGTCAACGACCTTGTCGCCCTCCTCGGTAGCCATGACGGTAGCGTTGATGCCGTTCTGGATATCCGAGAGGATTGTGCGCACCTGGGAGGTGGCCTGGCGGGATTGCTCGGCCAGGTTGCGCACCTCGGTGGCGACAACGGCAAAGCCCTTGCCGTGCTCTCCGGCGCGGGCGGCCTCGACGGCGGCGTTGAGGGCCAGGATATTGGATTGGGCCGCGATGTCGCTGACGGTGGCGATGATGCCGCCGATTTGCTGAGTCTGCTCGGAGAGGGCCAGGATGTTCTCGGCGATAGATTCGACGCGAGCCTTTATCTGACCCATATTCCCGATGGTTTCCTGCACAGCTTTTTGACCAGAGCGGGAGATCTGGACGGTGCGTTGAGAGGTGTCCACGACTTCTTGGGTGCGTTCGATTGACTGCTCGGCGATGACTTTGACTTGGTCCACGGTGGTGGTGGTCTGGGAGATGGCGGCCGATTGCTCGTTGGCGCCCGATGCTTGTTGTGTGGTGGCGGCCAGAATCTCGGCGGCGGAGGAACTTAGCTCGCGCACGGTTTCTTGGGTTGCGCCAAGCAAGCGGGCGTTTTCGATGGTGACCGCCAATTGGTCTGCCATGATTTGCAGCACCATCACGTCGTCTTTGTCATAGGCCGCTTCCCGCTTGCTTTGCACATCGAGAGCGCCGATGATGCGCTCGCCCACTTTGAGCGGCAGGGCCATCTCCGATCGGGTCTCTGGCAGCAGGGGGTTATCAAAGTAGACGGCATCGGCGCCCACGTCGAGAGCAATGCGGGGACTGCCCGTGCCGGTGACATAGCCCACCACGCCCTGCTCTCCCACCCTCAACTTGTGGCCTTTGGCTAACATGCGTTGGCCGCCCTCGCTGTTGGCTGCCTGGAGCACTGCATAGTCGTTGTCTTCGTCCAGCAAAAAGATGCCGGCGTGGTAAAAGCCGAACTGGTCGTGAACCATGTGCGTCACCTGGGATAAGAGGGTGCCCAGATCATGTATGAATGTGGCTGCCTGGCTCATCTTGGCGGTGGCTTTCAGTTGCGCAACCAGGTGCTCCAGTTCTTGAGTCTGGGTTTCCAGTTCGCGATTGCTTGCGGCCATGGATCGCTCGTTGCGCCGCGCGTGTTTGAATGCTTCTTGGATGCCGCGAGTGGCGATGTGGATCATCAGGGCCGCAAAGACGAAATGCGCGGTTTGCGTCACCCAGGCGGATCCAAGTGTGTTTTCCGCGAATGGCAAGAGACCCTGCCCTTCGGCGTACCATATACTCAGGCCCGCCGCGGCGCTCGCTACGGCGACGCCGATCCCGACGTAGCCGCCTGAAAGCAGACCGGCTATCAGGACGACCAGAACGTAGCTGCCAAAGGTGGGGGCGCGCACTCCGCCGCTGGTGATGATCAAGTACGTGATCATTACCCATAACATAGATGATTGCGCCAGGCTGGCGAGCTGGACGTTGTCGCGACGCATCAAGTACTGTATCGTTACTTCTATCAGGACAAACGCGGCGCCAATCATCACGCTGTGTAGGGAAAAGTCTTGAATCAGTATCAGGATTGTGCCTACGACCGCTATGGTCAAAAATGCCAACGAGATGGCGTGGAGCAGGCTGGCGGTGCGTGTTTTGTCCTCGTCATTCTCAAAAACTGGCGCGGCGAAAAATTGTCTGATCCAGCTTCCTTCAGGTTTGGTCGTTACAGGCATCATTTTTTCTTGGGACATGGTTGTCGCCTCCGCATTTTCTAAAGTCACGCTTTACGTTTCACAATTGATACTGTTCCACGATCTCGGTCAGGCTGCGGGCCATCTCGTTCAGGTCTTGGGCCGCCTTTTCTGATTGGCGGGTGCTGGATAGGCTCTGGACGGTGGCCTGGGCGATGTTTTGCATCGCCAGCGCGATCTGCTCGACGCCGGAGGCCTGCTGCCGTCCGCCGGCCATCATCTGCGTCGCTGTCTGGGCCGATTCGTCAATCACGATTGACAGTTGCTCTATGGTCCCTAGCGTCTGCGCGGCCAACTGCACGCCCTGGTCAACGACCTTAGTGCCTTCCTCGGTAGCCATGACGGTGGTGTTGATGCCGTTCTGGATATCTGAGAGGATGGCGCGCACCTGGGAGGTGGCTTGACGGGATTGCTCGGCCAGGTTACGCACCTCGGCGGCGACGACAGCAAAGCCCTTGCCGTGTTCTCCGGCGCGTGCGGCCTCGACGGCGGCGTTGAGGGCCAGGATGTTGGATTGGGCCGCGATGTCGTTGACGGTGGCGATGATGTCGCCGATCTGCTGGGTCTGCTCGGAGAGGGCCAGGGTGTTTTCGGCGATGGATTCGACGCGGGCTTTGATCTGGGACATGTTGTTGATGGTCTCTTCTACGGCCTCTTGGCCGGAGCGAGAGACCTGGACGGTGCGTTGCGATCCGTCTACGACTTCCTGGGCGCGCTGAGCGACTTGCTCCGAGATGGTCTTGACCTCATCTACGGTGGTGGTGGTTTGAGAGATGGCAGCCGATTGCTCGTTGGCTCCGGCGGCTTGTTGGGAGGAGGCGGCCAGGATTTCGGCGGCGGTGGAATTCAGGTTGTTGGCCGCCTCGTGAACCTGGATCGCCATGCTCTGGAGACTAGCCACAGTGTTGTTCAACCGGTGTCCTAGTGTGGCCAGTTGGTCACCTGGTTGGCGCTTGCCCTCGTCAATGCTCACCCGGATCGCCAGATTGCCCTGTGACACCTCGGCCATGTAAGCGTCGTATCTCTGAACTGTAGTCTGTAAGTGAGTGTTACGTTGTTCTAGCTGGGCGTAGGTGGTCTCCAGTTGACCGGCCATTTCATTAAAGGCGGAGGCTAGATGAGCAAATTCGCTTATTCGCTCCATAGGGGCTCGTTCCTCCAGTCGCCCGGCAGCTAGGTGACCGGCTGCATTGGTCAGTCGTTCTACTGACTGGACGATGCCGCGGTCGGCGCCAAAGAAGGTGACCGCAGCCACGATTACAATCAACGCTCCTATCCCTAGCGGAGTTATGTGCATCACGCGGCGGGCAGTTGCAGCCTCGACAGAGGCGGCTACCCGCCGCTCGGCCGTCAAACCCTGTGTCTGTTCTACCGCCTCGTTCATCCAGCTATGGTGGGAAGGGACCATTCCTAGCACGAGATTTTCAATTTGCCACCATCTTTCCGCTTCTGCTGCTCGGATTATGCGATCCGCCAGGCTGTGTATGTCGGCGGTGTTAGCCTTGATCCCGTATAGCGCGATTTGCACCGGATCATCGTGCGGCAGAGAGCCGGCGCTTTCCGTCAATCGCTCTTCTGCGTTGAGTAATGCTTGTTGGGCTTTTTGCACAGCCTGAGTGAAATCGGCCACGTCGTGGTTCACTGTTCCTTGCGCTAAAATCGAAAGCAGGTCGGCCGCCGCCTTGCCCACTTCCAATGCCGCGTTGGCTCGTTCCGTCTCCTCTTCCATCAGTGCCAGCGCCCGGTCTAGGCGAGAGGTGAATAGGTAGTTGAGAGCCGTAATCACCACGAGCAGGAGCAGGATAGTAAGTAGACTGCCCACAAGTAAGGTGCGGATGCTTGTGCTGTGTGTTGTGAACCGCTTTCGAATTTGGTTGAACATATCGTGATCCTCAATAAACTCTACTAGGTGATCTCTTCGTGCACGATCAATCGTTCGTCGGCCAGCAAGGCTGGTAGATCCAATACCAATACCAACACAGGATTGTCTGTGTTTGGCGCCGCGCCCCCAGGGTTGTGTTCCACCACGCCCCGTACGTATTCCGGCGGAATGCTTTGGATGGCGCCGGTCGCGTCTTGCACCCGGTCGGCCGGCATTGTCTCGACCATCAACACGTCGTCGGCCAACAGTGCGATTTCCATGCTGGGCGTCTCGACGACGATCAGGAAGGGCGTCTTTTCGACTGGTTCGAGATCATTTGGTTTGTACCCCTCGGCGCTGGGCAGCCCGAAGAAGCGCTGCAGGTCGAGCACTGAGAGGATGTGGCCGCGTATGTTGACCACGCCTGTCACCCAATCCGGTACACGCGGCACATGGGTGATTTGGTTGGCGGGCTTGATGGTCAAGACGCAGCGGGCGTCGAGGCCATAGGTCCCGCGCCCCAGTTTGATCAACAGCAGCTCGATCTGCTCTCCTTTATCCTCCTGGATGAACGCTTGGGACAGTCGCGCGGCGCGTTCAGCCCAGATTTGCTCCAATACTTCCGGCGCGGTTACGTTCGGCCCCGCTTGGGCTGCTTGGGCGGCGGCGATGCGCTGGTGCGCGCCTTCCCAGTCGAAAGCGCGTTCTCGTTTAGCTTTCCAGTCCGCTGTTGCCATCGTCCGTTCCTTTTCCAGTCCGCTCTATTTTCAATTCGTTGTTTGCCTCGGCGCTCCAAAGCTGTTGTTGACGGACGATTGTTTCTCGCAGGCTGGCGGTTGTGATGCCGCCAGAATCTGGAATCACTTTCTCTTCGGACCGTCCGTTTAGCAAATGGTAGGCGTTGTTCAGCGACTTGAGTGCTTGGGGCAGTTGATTGTTGTTGTGGTAGAGGTGGGCTAATCCAAAGTGCCCCAATACGTTGTGACGGTCAATATAGATCACTTTTTTCATCGCGGTGATGGCCGAATCGAGTTGTTCTTGATGTTGGAGTACCAGCGCCAGCGTATAGTAGGCTTTGAGTGCCAGTTTGTCCATGCGTGTTGCCTGGCGGCACCAGTATTCGGCCTCTTGCCAATAACCCAGGTTGGCGTAGGCCTGACCCAGCAGCGCACACGTGGGCGCGTGGCGTGGGTTTTGTTCTATTGCTTTCAGGAGCAGGTCTCGCGCGCGCGCCGAGTGTCCGTAATTGAGGAGGTCGCACGCTTTCTCGATAGGATCGCTATCATTGGGTTGCCCATTCTGGGGCAGGCCCGGTGGCGACTGCGAGATGGGTTGAGTATCTAGGGGCGTCGCCAAAGTTGGGGCGGCGGGTTTTTCTTCCTTGGGCGGAGGCAGTATCAGCCAATGCCAATCTTTGGGCAAGAAGGAGGAATGATCGGCGCGCCGGTATAGAATCGCGTTGGGGTAGTTGTGTGTCTGAAAGCGCTGGTAGGTGATGAGTGAATGTTCGGCGTGGCCCACGATCAACCATCCGCCGTCGGTCAGGGCCTGGTAGAACCGCTCGACGATTTGTCTAGTAACCGGTTCGGGAAAGTACATCATCACGTTGCGGCATAGGATCAGATCCATCAGAGTGGTGTTGGTCTCGTAGGCCGGGTAGACGCCTTCTGCCAGGTTGAGTTGAGCAAACGTGACCATGCGGCGCACTTCTGAGACCAGTTCGTAGCGCTTGCCTCGCCGGTGGAAGTAGTGCGGCTGCCATTGTTTGGCTCGTTCTTCGCGAAAGGCCCACTCGCCGTAGGTTGCCTTGCGGGCGCGATCGAGCGCCTCAGTGTTGATATCAGTGCCCAGGATGGTGATGGACCATTCGTCCACGTCGGGTAATAATTGGCGCAGCGATATGGCGATAGAGTAAGGTTCTTCGCCGCTGGCGCAGCCCGCGCTCCAGATGCGCAGGGTGCGCAAGGCGCGTCTTCGTTCAATGATCTGGGGCAGCGCGTGGCTGTACAGGGCGTCAAATTGACCGGCGTCGCGGAAAAAGTGAGTCTCGCCCACGGTGAGAGCGTTGATCAACCGCTCAAAGTGCGCCGCGCCGTGGTCGGGGTCTTGCAGTAGGTCAAAGTATTCGTTCAGGTCGGTGCAGGTGGAGGCGGCGAATGCTTGACGGATGCCCCGTTCCAGGTCGGGGTATCGCTTTTCGGGAAAGCACAAACCGTAACGCTTTTGTATCAGCCGGCTAAAACGCAGGTGGTCGCCGTATCCGAGCGAGAGTGTATTCTTGGTGTTGATGTGGGGCGCGGCGAGGGTCACGTTTTATCCTCTTGTGTAATTTCGACCGGAGCCGTTTCCTCCAGTCCCATAAAATTCTCGATCGGGGTCGCGGCTAGCTGAGCCAGCGCGCGCGCCTGATCGGGCAGAAAAAGGTGATCAAGGTTGAGTAGCAGGATTGCGCCGTTCTTGGTGTGCGCCAATCCTTGCAGTACCGGCGCTTCTCCCAGCCCTTCCGGGAGAATGTCTGCTGGGCGGGCGATCTGCTCGGCGGGGAGGTCGAGCACGTCGGCTACCTCGTCAACGATCAGACCGACCGTCCAATCGGCGGTCTGTACCAAGAGGATGGGGGTGTGCAATTGAAGCGCTTTTTCCGGCAAACCCAGGTGGCGACGCAGGTTGACCACGGGAACGGTTGCTCCGTGCACGTTGACCACCCCTTCCACCGCATGACTGACTTGTGGGATGGGTGTGATAGCGACCATCTCGACGATTTGCAAGATCGGCTCTATGGGTAGCGCGTACGTTTGTTGGTGCAATCGGAAGACGACCATGTTTCGCTGCTCTATATCGGACAATGTTGGGCCCATATTTCGTTACTCCTACTGGTCTGCGCCCATATCCAGAATGTGGCGAATGGCTTTCCCCAAGGTACTCAAATCGAAAGGCTTGTTGAGGACTTTGAGGATACCTTGTTCTTTCAATGTCTGCCAACCCCCGGTCAGTGGATAGCTGGTGATGATCATGCCTTTCAGGTGAGGGTTTGCCTTTCTCATCTCTTGGAACACCTCTTGGTCTTCCATCTCTGTGATTACTAGGTTCACTTTTGAGGCTGAGCGGTAGACCTCTAGCGCCTCTTGCCCATTTGCGGCGATCAGCACTCGATAGCCCAATGACTCCAGGGTGTTCTGCTCGACTTGGCGCACCTGGTCGCTATCTTCTATCAACAGAATGGTTTCTCCGTGTCCCTTTGGGATGGCCGATGGTTTCTTTTCCGTGCGTTTTTGCACCTCCTCTTCCGTCTCATTGGCTTGGAGATAGATGTGGAACGTCGTCCCGCGCCCCACTTCCGTTTCCACTCTGATGTAGCCCTTGTGTTGTTTCACAATGCCGTATACTTGAGCCAGCCCCAGCCCTGTCCCTTTCCCCACGGGTTTGGTGGTGAAGAAAGGTTCGAACAGGTGGGATTGTACATCGTCCGTCATCCCAGAGCCAGTGTCCGAGATGGTCAGGCGCACCCACTCCCCGGCGGGCATTTTTGCCACCGGCGGAAGTTCGTCTGGTTTCACCTGTATGCGAGATAGCTCAAAGTGTAGTTCTCCTCCCTCCGGCATGGCATCCTGCGCGTTGATTGCCAGGTTCATAACCACCTGTTGCATCTGAGTGGGGTCGGCGCTCACTATGTAGGGACCGTCCCCCATCGCCAGGGTGGGGCGGATGTTTTTCGGGATGGTGTGCTTTAGGATGTCAATGGTGTCTTTGGCGAAAGGCTCGAGGTCAATTGCCAGGGTCGTCAGCGCCGAGCGGCGGCTAAAGTCCAGCATTTTCTGCACCAGATCCGCGGCCCGCTGTGATTCGCCAGAGATGACTTTGAGGGAGGATTCCAGATCGGAAGGGAGGTCGGGCTTGCGTAGGAGTGTCTGAGTGTACAGCATGATGGTCGTCAGGAGGTTGTTAAAGTCGTGGGCCATCCCGCCTGCCAGCCTGCCGACAGCTTCCATCTTTTGCGCCTGAACGAGTTGGGATTGGGTCTGTTCTAGTTCCTCCAGGCTACTCTCTAATTCTTGCATCAGGCTGGCTTTGCGCCAGGCGGCGGCCACCTGGTGGGCGAAGGCGGTGATGGCCGGTATGTCTTCTGTGGTCAAGTCGTTCGAGTGAACGACGAACACACCGATGACCTCGTCCTCCACTATGAGAGGGGCGGCGATGTGCTGCGGCAGGTCTAGTAGTTCTACGATTTTTCCTGCCGATTTCTTTAGAGGCTGAGGCAATGACTGTTGGATGATGCTTCCTACGCCTTTTACGAGAACGGTTTTCTTTTTGTAGATTGTCTCTCTGTGCAAATCTACAGTTTCGATGGGTAGGGCAAGATTTTCGATTTTCAGGTCTAGCAGAGCCTCGATGCTCTTGATCGCTTTAGCATCGTACCCCAGGTATCTGGGCAAAAGTTTCCTTTGCTCTTTATCTACCGAGAAAACCGCGCACAAAAAGCCAAGTTTTCCAAGTTCTTCCGCAACAGCGGTGAATACTTTTTGGGTCGTTAACGCTCTTTCCATCGCTACTGCCGCTGCGTTCAATGTTCGCAGCAATTGCTCTGCTCGTTTGCGTTCGGTGATTTCGTGTTGCGCCTGCGCGTATAGTTGAGCGTTTTCGATGGCGGTGGCCGCGGGCGCCGCCAGCGAGGCCAGCAGCCGCAAGTCCTCTTGGTCAAAGACGCCGCTCTTTTTGTTCACCGCTTCGATGGCGCCGATGGTCTCTCCTTTGGATCGCAAGGGGACGCACAGGATGGAGCGGGTGGTAAAACCGCTATCTTGGTCAAAGCCCTTGAACCAACGGGTGTCCCGAGATACGTCCGGCACCAGTACTGGCTCGCTGTGCTGGACGACCCAGCCTGCGATTCCCTGCCCTATCGCCAATCTCATACCTTGCACAAAGTCTGCGCCCTCGCCAGAGGCAGCGGCAAACCACACGTCGTCTCGGGCCTTGTCGTGAAGGACCACCGAGGCCGCCGCTGTATTGAGCAACTGGGCTACGTGTTTCATGATGATGGTCAGCGTCTCTTGCAGGTGCAGTGTGGAGGTGATGGCTTGGGATACCTTGTTTAGGGTGGTCAGTTCGCGATTGAGTTGCAGGATTTGTGCTTCCACCCGCTTGCGCTCGGCCAGTTCTTGCTGGATTAAGTTGTATAATTTTTTATTTTCGATAACCAAGCGTTGTTTTTCTAGTGCTTCCTCGACCGCGGCCAGCACCTTGTTCATACGTAGAGGTTTGGTGATGTAGGCCGATGCTCCTGTATTCAGCGCCTGCACGACGGTCTGCATAGAGGCGTGGGCGGTGACTAGAATCACCGCCATGTCTGGGTGCAGTTCCTTTAGGGGGGTTATCAGGTCAATTCCTTGCTTATCGGGCAACCTGAGATCCAGAAGCGTCAGGTTGAAGAATCGCCCCCGTGCTTTTTCCAGGCCCTCTTGCCCTGTCCTGGCTGTTTCTACCTCGTACCCTTTCTTTTCGAGCACGGGCGTCAGAGTTTTGAGTGTGCCTTCGTCGTCGTCAACGATGAGGATGTAGGGTTTGTCCATGCCGTTCCGTTTCCTTGTAGCCTGTTGTTTTGACCTCTATACTTTTATGGGTGAAAAGTCAGATCGTAGCAGCGATTTCCAAATCGCGCAGGGCGCTTTACGTGGGAAAATACACTCGATTTGGAAATCGTGGCTGCCTCAAAAAAGCATGCTGGCACGGACGACCGCGCGCTGTTGGTGTGCGCTATGTACACCGTAAACACAAGACTATAGTACCGCACACTGCTCTCACGTTGGGTTACGGTTACGTTACGAACGGGTTGAGAGCTTGGGGCAGGCAGCGGGCTGTTTTCATTGTTGATGGCTTACGGGGATAAAGATGCGGAAGGGGAGAGCTTCATAGGTCTGGTTTAGGCTCAAGTAATCATTGCTCCAGCCGCCGATAGCGTAGATGGCGGAATCGAACAAAACCACGCCCGGGTTGCGCCATTCTCCCACCAGCGGCGTCTCGACCGGCGTCCACGTATTGTTGGGTGGGGTGTAACGCTCGTTGAAACCCAGGTAGCTGGTCCAGCCGCCCCCGCCGATGGCATAGAGTTGGCCGCCTAGCGCGGTCAATCCCAGCCCTCCTCGTCCCACTGCTAGCGGTGCACAGGTTTCCCACGTTTCTGTGGCCGGGTCGTAAGCTGCGCAGGTGGGTTGTTCTCGCTCGCCATCGTACCCGCCAACGACATAGAGCTGCTCTCCCAGTAGGGCGGCCGCACTGAAGCCTCGCCGCGCGCTCATTTGTGTCCCTTCGCTCCAGGTATTTGCCTGGCGGTCGTAGATATAGGTCGTGGCGACGTACTGCGCTCCGTCCCAACCGCCGAAGAGGTAGAGTTTCTCGCCCTGCGCGGCGAGGGCGTAGGCGCAGCGTGGTTCCGGCAGTGGGCTGGCCTGGCGCCAGGAATCGGTCATGGTATCATACACCTCGACGACGCGCGTCGGCGTTCCTTCGGCGTCGCAGCCGCCCGGCGCGTACACGTCTGTCCCGATCACGCCGGCCGAGACGTAGGTTGCCGGCGTGGGTTTGTCACTGCCCCGCGTCCAGATGTCAGCGGCGGGGTCGTATATCTCGACAGCGCCCGTGACGCCGTCTGGGGTCTGGCCGGCGATGGCAAAGATTCGATCTCCGGCGGCGGCGAGCGCCAGGTAGGCGCGGCGGGTGGGCATCTGGGCCAGCTCGCGCCAGGATGATTCTGCCGCTTCTGTTGCAGGCGGCGGAGCTTGTTCTGATGACTGGTCTAGGGGCAGGCCTGCTCCTGCGCTGGCCTCCGTCCCGCTGCGGGGCCGCGTCACGGTCACACTTGCTGCTACGAGCAACAGCGCGCCGACCAAGGCCGTCCGCTTGGGCCAGGGCAGGGGTGGCTCTGGGGCGACCGGCGGGGCTGGGGTTTCCCCCGTCGCCGTTTCTGGTACGGCCACCCACCTCTCGCGTATGGCCATCATCGTCGCCTCGGTGCGCGATTCGGCCCCCAGTTTGGTGTAGACGTTGCGCAGGTGGACTTTGACAGTGTTGACGCTGATGCTCAAGTGGTAAGCGACATCACGGTTGGTGATGCCGGTGGCCACCAACTGTAGGATTTCCTTCTCGCGGTCGGTAAGGGGCTCGCCGTATTCAGCCATTCTGTTTCACGTCATCTTTACCACAATGTCAGAGAGTACGTTAGCCGCTTCGTCGCCCCGGTCGGCGGCGTTGCTCAAGTGGCGGTAGATTTCGCGCAGCTTGAGCATTTCCACGATGTGCCCTACGTCCTGTGGCCGGTGGAACAGTTCGGCCAGGGCCTCGCGATAGACCTCTTCCACGCGATTCTCGAGCGCCTTGGCCCGCACGGCGTGATCCTCGGCTACGCCGGGGTGGTCGGATAGCCGTTGCACGCCCAGGTGGATCTCGTGGGCGGCGTTGCGCAGCAGTGAGGCCATCCGTTGCAAAAAGTTGTTGGGGTCCACTTCCAGTATGACCATCTCGTCAATCGTCGAGTAAGCATAGTCGAGAACATCGTCAATGGCGCGTGAGAGAGCGTGAATGTCCTCGCGGTCAATCGGCGTGACAAAGGTGCGGTTCAGTTCATCGATCAGGATGCGGCGTATCTCGTCAGCCTCTTTTTCCAGGCGTGTGGCTTCTTGGGCGTGCTCTCTATTTGGTTTTTCGAGGTACTGGAGCAGGGCTTCTACCCCTTGCACGGTATAATCGGCTTGTTGGATCAGCAGTTGGATAAAGCGGTTGGGTTGAGGTTTCAAGAAGCGTTTTAGCCAGCTCATGTTTTTCTCCTATGCTATCAAATGACGCACGACTATGTATGCCAGCGCCGCCAAAAGTCCCGAGGCGGGGATCGTCAACAGCCAGGCGGTAACGATGCTCCCAGCGACTCCCCAGCGCACTTTGCTCAGCCGCTCGGCCGACCCGATTCCCAGGATGGCCGAGCTGACCACCTGCGTGGTGCTGACGGGGCCGCCCAGCAACGCGGCTCCCAAAATCACCGCGCCCGACGTTATCTGAGCCGTAAAGCTATGCACTGGCCTAATCTTGTAGAATTTTCCTCCCAGGGTGCGGATGATGCGCCAGCCGCCCACTCCTGTTCCCAGGGAAATAGCGCTGGCGCTGGCGGCGATCACCCACAACGGCACCTGGAATTGCGTCAGCGCCCCGGACGCTACCAGGCCCATCGTGATGATGCCCATTGTCTTTTGCGCGTCGTTGGCCCCATGACTCAACCCTAGCGCCAGCGCCGTGATGGTCTGCGAGCGTTTGAAGAACCAATTGATGCGCGGCGAGGCTCCGCGGGCCAGAAAAAGCACCAGCTTCATGAGCGCGTAACCGCCGACCAGTCCCGCCAGCGGTGATATTAGCAGCGCCGTGATGATTTTCACCAGTCCGGGAAGTTGCACGGCGTCCAGGCCGTGACCCACAATAGTCGCTCCGACCAACCCTCCGACGAGAGCGTGAGAAGAACTGGACGGGATGCCGAGGAGCCATGTGATCAAGTTCCAGGTGATAGCCGCCAGCAGCGCCGCCATCACGACCGGTATCGTACTGGCGTGAGGCTGCACTACCTCGTGACCGATGGTCGTCGCCACGGCGACGCCAAAGAGGAACGGGCCGATGAAATGGGCCGTCGCGCTGAGCAGCATCGCGCGCCGGGGGCTCATCGCGCGCGACGAGATCATTGTCGCGACAATGTTGGCGCTATCGTGAAAGCCGTTCAAAAAGTCGAACGCCAGGGCTATAGCGATAAAGGCGATCAGTGTTGGTGACATATTTGGAATTATAGCATATTGGTGGGCTTGAGCAAGCAAAGTGGATGGAGGATCAGGAGGACAGTGTCCACAGCACGATTTCGGGCGGGGCGAGGAAGCGAGCGCGTGGCGCGCCTAATCCTTCCAGCCCCAGCCCGCGACTCACGTAGAGCGTGGTGCCGCTCTTCTCGTAGCGACCCATCTCGTACCGCTTCCAGAAATCGGAGCTGGTGAAAACCGCGCCAAAGAAGGGCAGGCGAATCTGGCCGCCGTGGGTATGGCCGCACAGGTAGAGGTCTACGCCTAGCTCCACTGCCTCCGGCATCAGATCGGGAGAGTGGTAGAGCAGCAGGGTGAACGTATGCTCGGAGGCGCCGTCCAGCAGGCGGCGGAGACGCGCCCCGTCCAGGTGGCGATTGGCGGTGCAGCGCAGCCCGGCGAGCCGCACGGCGTGGCCGTTGATGCGCGTATCTTTGACCGCGTCCAGTAGCCAGGTGATGGGCAGGTCCTCAAAGATGCG
>DUEK01000160.1 GCA_011192155.1 Thermoflexia bacterium | reverse complement strand
CCCTGGGCTATCTGGAGGCGCAAGATTTGATCGAGGCAGTGACCTGGGTGCGCGGTCAGCAGGACGTGGCCCACTTGGGAGTGTTGGGTTACTCGCTGGGCGGCATAACCTCTATCCTGGGCGCGGCGCAGGAGGAGCGGATCGAAGCGGTGATAGCCGAGGGCGGCTTTTACGATCTGGTCGCCGACATCACCGACGAGGGAGGCGACCCATCCTGGCAGCAATCCCTCACCTACCGGCTCATCCTTTTCTTCTTCCAGCGTGAGACTGGCATTGACGCCCACGAGGTCAGCCCTATCTCTGTGATAGGCCGCATCAGCCCCCGGCCTCTGCTGCTTATCTATGGGGAACGGGAAGCGGCAGAAACCCGTCCGCAGGAGCAACTGGCACGGGCCGGCGAGCCGAAGGAACTGTGGATCGTGCCCGATTGCTGGCACGGCGGGTATCTCGATGTCGCGCCAGAGGAATGGGAGGAGCGGGTGGTAGTGTTTTTCGATGGAGCATTTCAGTGAACGTCATTTACCATCTAGTCCACGCCGATTACTGGCGCGATCTTGACCCCACCGCGCCATATCTTCCTGCCGATTTCGAGAGTGATGGTTTCACCCATTGCACGCGAGGCTTGGACTTGCTGATACAGGTCGCCAACACGTACTATCGAGATGTGGACGGTGAGTTTTTGCTGCTCGAAATCGTCGAAAGCCTGGTCTCAGCCGAGGTCAAATACGAGGACGGTTTCCCCCATATCTATGGCCCGTTGAACCGAGACGCGATTGTCGCCATACACAAAATGCCCCGTCACGCCGACGGGTGCTTTGAGGCGCCGGTTAATCCTATCAAGACATCAAGCCCGCTAGTGGCTGCTGGCTGATCGCTGGCGATTACTTGTTAATACCCCCGCCCCATCAATTTCACTTTGCTCGAGTGCCAGTAGCGCCTCGTTGGCCACGCTGCGGATGCCCCGCTCCCAGTAGACCAGCTGGCCGGAGTCCAGTTAGGGTCGGGCCTTTCGAGTATAGCAGAGCGGAGGCGGCGAGACAATTTTGCGTTTTTTTTCAAATCACCGTAAAATATGGAGGATTCGCTTGACAATCTGTATCATATGTGGTACTCTCTCACCCAGGTATTTCCCGCTGGAAGAGAGTAAGGAATATCAACATCGAGAGTAAATGGCAAGGAGGCAGTGATGGCAGAGGGATCCCGTACTGAACGCCTAGTAAGGCGGTTGCAAGAGTTGCAGATGAATACGCCAGACGTTGAGGCTACCTCAGTTGTGAGCGTAGATGGCCTCACCATGGCCTCTTCCCTGCCGGGAGGTATTGAAGAGGACCGCGTCGCCGCGATGTCTGCCGCGATGCTCTCTCTGGGTGAGCGCATTGCCAGTGAACTGGGACGTGGTATGCTGGACGAAGTGTACGTGAAGGGAGAAAATGGATACGTCGTCCTGCGTGCTGTTGGTGAGGAGGCTGTCCTGACTGTACTGGCCCGTCAGCAGACCAAGCTGGGGTTGCTCTTTCTGGATATGCGCCGCGCATCCGATGATTTGACCGATATTCTAGCCTAGTAGATGAGATACCAGAAGGAGGCCAAAGTGTCACGGATTGAACCTAGTGGTTATTACTATCCTAATCTAATGGGCCGTATCTATCTCCAGGCAATGGAAGAGGTCATGGGGAGAAATGGGTTGAACGCCATTCTGAACTTGGCTGGCCTGTCGCACCTGATTGACAATTACCCTCCCGCTGACTTGAAAAAAGAGTTCGAGTTTGCGGATTTCTCCGCTCTGAATTGGGCCTTGGAGGAGATGTATGGGCCACGTGGGGGACGTGGTTTGGAGTTGCGGGCGGGCCGGGCCGTTTTTGCCTTGGGGCTTCAGGGGCTAGGCGCGCTTTCTGGCGTTGGCGACCTTGCCTTCAAGGTGCTGCCGTTGCCTGCCAAATTGAAGGTCGGTCTCCCGGCTCTGGCAAAGGTCTTTTCCCAGGTCAGTGATCAGAAAAGTGTGGTCAAGGACGCGGGTGAGCATTACACTTATACTATGCATCCATGCCCGAATTGCTGGGGGCGCACTGCTGACCGGCCGATCTGCTTTGCCGGGAAGGGCGTGATAGAAGAAGGACTACACTGGCTCAGTGGCGGATCAAAGTTCCGCGTGGAAGAGATCGAGTGTGTAGCAATGGGCGGGGAGACTTGCACGTATGCCATCTACAAAGAGCCGATAGGGTAGACGTGCTGATCGAGTTCGTCCTTAGCAGGTGAGGGAGAATATAACGTGGCCGAAGTTCCTCATATCCTCGTTGTAGAAGACCAGGCAGATACTGCCGAAATGCTGACGTCGTACTTTGAGGCGCAGGGCTACGATGTCACTGCGGTGGGGTGGGGAAAGGATGCGTTGACCTTTGCCGAAAAGATCGCCCCTGACCTTATCATGTTGGACATTCATCTGCCAGACATTGATGGCTATGAAGTATATCGCCATCTGCGCGACCGCAGATGCACTGAACATGTCCCCGTTATCTTTTTGACAGAGAGACGTAAGCGGGGGGACAGGTTGATGGGGCTGGGGCTGGGCGCTGCGGATTATATCACCAAGCCATTTGACGTTCAGGAACTTCGCTTGAGAGTGCGCAACGTGCTGCGTCGCTCTGAGCTTGGGCGGCTTTCTCACCCTATCACCAGCTTGCCATCTGCATTGCTGGTTGATGAGCGCCTACGGGAACTCTTGGACTGTTCTGATTGGGCGGTACTTGCCATAGATTTGCATGGGCTGGACGAGTTTGCCGAAGCTTATGGCTTTGTGGCGCGAGACGACGTGGTGCGCGCTGTGGCCCTCATGCTCGGTCACGTCGTGGGAGAGAGCCACGACCCGGATGCGTTCGTAGGTCATCTGGATGACACCAACTTTTGCGTTGTAATGAAGGCAGGTAACGTAGAAAACGTTCAGCACGCTCTCAAAGCGCGGCTAAATGAGGCGATGTCATTCTTCTATCCCCGTGCAGACTGGGAGGCCAAACGATCAAACAGTAATGCTCAAGTGCCGAACCTGGATGTCGCTATGGGAGTGGTTGAGTCGTCGGCGTGCTCCTTTGACAGTCTGATAGAGTTGAAACAGGCTATTGTTGAGGCTCAACGCGCGAGGTAGCGTCTAAAACCCCTGCGACGTTTTTTATTTTACGAGAAACAGCGAAGGCGGAGTTTTGGATTTTTCCAAAAAGCTATTTCTCAATAGCCGGACTTGTTGTCCGAGTATAACCCCGGCTGGCAGAGCTACGACCCACGCTCTGTAGAGGTCGGGGCTTTTACTGTGGGTGAGAGGTGTTGCGGTGCAATTGACTGTCGTCATCCCCACTTATAACGAGGCCGAAAACATCACGCAGATGGCCGAAGCGTTGTTCGCTTTGGATATCCCTGGCTTGGACGTACTGATCGTGGATGACGAGTCTCCTGATGGCACCGGGCGCATCGCCGATGATCTGGCCGCCCACTACCCAGATCGGGTACACGTGCTACACCGCACCGGCCTGCGTGGTCTGGGGCGAGCCTATGTAGATGGGTTTCGTTGGGCCTTGGAGCGCGGCGCCGATTTTGTCGTCCAGATGGACTGCGACTTCTCCCATTCCCCCAGCTATATTCCTCGATTCCTGGAGCACGTCCCAGATTATGACGTGGTTGTAGGCTCGCGTTACATCGAGGGCGGCAAGACGGACGAAAACTGGGAGTTTGGACGCTGGCTGCTTTCCTGGTGGGCCAACAGCATCTACACCCGCCTGATCCTGGGATGCAAAGCCAAGGATGCCACCGCCGGTTTCAAGTGCTGGCGCCGAGAGACGCTGGAGGGTGTTGACCTGGACCGTATCCGTTCGCAGGGCTACGTCTTCCAGGTCGAGATGGCCTACGTGACCGAACGGCTGGGCTACCGTGTGCTGGAAATTCCCATCTATTTCGAGGACCGGCGCATCGGTCAATCTAAGATGACGGTGCCGGTCAAGGTCGAGGCGGCGCTGCGGGTGTGGGAGGTGCGCTGGCGCCACCATCGCCTGCGGCCAAGTGACCGATTGATGTATGATTCGCCGTAAGCGAAGCGACGTACTGGCCGAACTGGGTATTCTTGCTCTGCTGCTTTTGCTGCCCCTGCTGCTGTTTGCGCCGGTGGCCCTGGGCTCCAAGACGCTGTTGCCGGCCGATAGCCTCTTCCGGTTCGAACCATACAGGGCGGCGGCCGATGACCTGGGGGTGACTTCTCCTCACAACCACCTGGTCGCCGACCTCATCCTGGAAAACTATGCCTGGAAGCACTTCCTCGAGGAGGCAATCCACAACCGAGAACTGCCGCTTTGGGATCCCTACACCTTTGCCGGACACCCCTTCCTGGCTAACGGGCAGCACTCGGCGTTTTATCCCCTGAGCATCCTTTTCTACATTCTCCCACTGTGGCGGGCGTATGGCATCTTTGCCTGGCTGCAATTGGGATTGGCCGGGATCTTTGCGTACCTGTTCGCTCGCGTATTGGGCGTTCGCCGGTTGGGAGGCCTGATCGCCGGGATCGCGTTCCAATTCAGCGGCTTTATGCTCGTGTCGTCGGTCCCCCATCCGATGATCATCGCAGGGGCCTCGTGGCTGCCCTTCATCCTGGCGATGGTCGAGCTGATTGTGCAACAGCGGCCGGCGCTGGGACGGAGGCCGGCGACGCTGCCGTGGGCGCTCCTGGGCGCGGTGGGGATAGGATGCCAGTTGTTGGTTGGGCATGGTGAGAATACGTACTTTACCGCCCTGGTCGCCGGAGCCTACGCGGCCTGGCGACTCATCTACCTATCTACTCATTTGCTCAAAACTGAGGATACGAGTAAACGAGTATATGAGGTCAGTCGCCTCGTCCGTCCCGTGCTATGGCTCGCGGTGATGGCGGTGCTGGGCCTGGCGCTGGGCGCAGTACAGCTCGTCCCGTATTTTGAGGTAGTCAGCGGCAGCTTTCGCAGCGGAGAGGCGGCGGCCAGCCTCGAACAGGTGCTGGGCTGGGCCTATCCCCCGCGGCGATTGATTACGTTCGGCATACCCAACTTTTTCGGTAGTCCCGCCCATCACGGCTACCTTGATCTCTTCACCCTGCGCTGGACCCCCGCGCAAGTGTTCGACGACGGTCAGTACATTGACTGGGGCATGAAGAACTATGTCGAGGGCGGGGCCTACCTGGGCCTCCTGCCCCTCTTTCTGGCGGCCCTCGCGGTGCTGGACTGGCTCAAGTCACACGTCGTGTGCTTCGTGTCCCGTGTTTCACGTTTCACGTTTGACGCAACCTACAGCCTCCAACACGCTATCCCCTTTTTTACCCTGTCAAGTCTCTTCTCCCTCGGCTGCATTTTCGGCACGCCTTTGTACGCCCTCGTTTACGCATTGCCGGGGATTGAGCAATCTCACTCTCCTTTCCGCTGGGTCTTTCCACTCTCGCTCTCGGTCGCCATCCTGGCAGGCTTTGGAGTCGAGACTGTCATCAAAAGTCGTAACCATCACTTGAAAAGCCTGGAAGCAGGGGGCAATACGCAATGCGCCAACTCGAACCCGCGCTCTCAAATTCGCAATTTCCTCTTGCTTGGTACTTCTCCCTCGTTGGTGGCTCTGTTCGCCGCGCTGGCTTTCTGGGGTGGGGTGATGACGTTGGCAGGTTTGGTTTTCAGCCGCATCTTCTTCGCCCCGATCGAGCCATTGATCGAGCGGGTGTTTCTTTCGCTGGCGAAGGCCCCTGCCGCTTTTCCCGGTCATCGCGCCTTTTACTCCTACGAGTTCAAGTGGACGACGCTCTTTGGGCTGCTGTTGACGGGAACCGGCATCGTCCTGCGCGTGAGCCGCTGTCCGATCTTTGTACGCCGCCGGCCGGTGTGGGAATTCCTGGCGGTGGGGCTACTGGCACTGGATTTGGTCGCCTTCGGTTTGGGGTTTGGGCCTGCCGTAGACCCCGCACTGCTGGACTATACTCCGCCGGTCGTCGAGTTCCTGCGGCAGGATGTCTCTCTTTGGCGCTATGCTTCCTTCACCCCGCCTGATACCACCAAGACGATGAACGCCAACGTGGGCATGTTCTATGGCCTGCAGGCGGTGGACGGCTACGACTCGCTCTTCACCGCTCAGTACCGCGACTATATGGCCCTCATTGAGCCGCAGGACGAGACCCAGTACAACCGCATCGCCTCCTTCCACCACTGGTCGAGCCTCGATAGCCCACTCACCGACCTGCTCAACGTCAAATACGTCATCACCGAGGTGGAGATCGTCAGCCCCAAGTATCAACTGGCCTACCAGGACGACGCGGTGCGGGTGTACGAGAACCTGGGCGCAATGCCGCGCGCCTACACGTTGCCGCTTCTGGCGGCGCTGGAGACTGACGACCTGGCGGGCCTGGTGCAGGAGTACGATCCACGCAACTATGTCATTCTCGACTCTGGCGCGTATCCGCTCGATTCCTACATTACGCAGCCGGGGGCCGCTACAGCCCAAAATGTGACCCGTTACACCATCAATGAGGTCCAAGTTGATGCGCAGATTGATGAGCCTGGCTGGCTTATCCTGGCCGATTCCTACTTTCCCGGTTGGAAGGCTTTCGTCCGCCCGCAAGGGAGCGGCGAAGACGCCGAGGAGCAAGTCGAAATCTATCGCGTGAACGGCAACTTCCGGGGAACGTTATTGAAGCCTGGGGTGTGGAGCGTGCGCTTCAAGTACAGCCCCGATAGCGTCAAGATTGGCGCGTTCGTCAGCTTTATCGCTGGGATGATGGCGCTTTTCCTGATAGGCGTTTATCTGTGGCGTTTCTTCTACCGCGAGGAGCCGGATGGAAACAGCGCCAGCACCGTCAAACGCGTGGCCAAGAACTCTATCGCCCCCATCATCCTCAATCTCTTCAACCGGGCGTTGGATATGGCTTTCGCCGCGCTGATGGCCCGTATCCTGGGGCCGGTCGGCGCCGGGCGCTATTTCACCGCCGCCATTATCTACGGCTGGTTCGATATCATTGCCAACTTTGGGCTAGAAATGTACCTGATGCGCGAGGTGGCCCGCGACCGCGCCAACGCGCGGCGGCTCTTTGTCAATACGACGCTCCTGCGCCTGCTGCTCTTCCTGGTGGTGATACCGGCGCTGGTCGGCTTCCTGGCCGGGCGACAGGCGTTGGGCACGCCGCTGGCGGCCGAGGCGGTCTGGGCAGTCGCGCTGCTCTATGCCGGACTTTTGCCGGGTACTATATCCAACAACCTGACAGCTCTCTTCCGCGGCTGCGAGAAGCACGAGTATCCAGCCGCTGTTCAGACCGTGACTACCATTGTCAAGGTCACGCTGGGCGTGCTGGCGCTGGTGGGTGGATTGGGGATCGTTGGGCTGGCGGGCGCCTCTATCCTGACCAACCTGGCGACGATGACGATCCTGGCAGTCCTGGCGCGACGCCTGATCTGGGCCGACCTGCCGCCGGAGCGAGGTCGCCTTTCGCCCCCTTTGCTGCGGGAAATGCTGGCTCAGAGTTGGCCGCTGATGGTTTCGTTACTCTTGCAAATGCTTTTCACCGGCGCCAACGGGGTGCTCTTGCAATTCTGGCGAGGGGACGAGGCGGCGGGCTGGTACGATGCCGCGCGCAAGTGGGTGGACGCGCTCAACCTTATTCCATCCATCTTTACCTTTGCCGTCTTTCCGTTGATGTCGCGCCAGGCGGCCCAAGACCGGGTCGGGTTGCGACAGTCGTACCGCCTATCCGTCAAGCTGCTGACGATGATTGCACTACCGGCGGCCGTGCTCGTCGCGCTGCTGGCGACCCCGCTGGTGGGCTTGCTCAGCGGGGAGAGGTTCTTGCCTCACGGCGCGGTGGCTTTGCGGATATTGATTTGGTCCATTATCTTTGGCTGGCTGAACAGCTTGACCAACTATGTGCTCATCGCCCTCGACCGCCAGCGACACGTGCTTCTGGCCTCCGGCGCGCGCGTCGCCTTTGCCGTGGCGGCGAATCTACTGTTCGTGGGACGGTTCAGCTACGTCGCGTCGGCGTGGATCATCGTTGGCGGGGAGTTGCTGTTGGTGCTCCTGTTCGCCGCCGACCTGCGCCGTCACCTGGGGCCGCTGGGCTGGGGGCGGGCGTTGGGGCGGCCCCTGCTGGCCGGCGTGGCGATGAGCGCGACGGCCTGGGCGCTGGCATCTTTCAGTCTCCCATTGGCGCTCTTGATAAGCCTGGTCGTCTACCCGGCGGGGTTGATTCTTCTCCGCGCCCTCACTCCAGAGGAGTGGGCGCTGCTGTCGCCGCTGCTCCCGGCGCGGCTGGCAGAACGCAGGCTTCCAGCCTGCAAAAAACGATGACCACACCGCCCAACGGAACGCAGGCTTCCAGCCTGCAAGTTGCTACTCACAAAGGTTGGTACTCTCGTGGCTACCTGCCTCATTTCGACCACCCGGGACTTGTGCAAGGCATCACCTTTCGCCTATGGGATTCCCTGCCGCCACACGTCGTCGAATCACGGCCCAAGGATTGAGGCAAACCACCGACGCTGCCAAACGTGCTCGGATTGAATCCTACCTGAATGCCGGCTACGGGGCTTGCTACCTGCGTGATCTGCTTTACAACTCAGCCTATATTTCGCACCCTGACGCAGCCTATTTGTATCTTTTTCAAAAAGTCGGGGAAAGAAACCAGGTTTTTCAGAAAAAACCTGGTTTCTCACTGACTCAGACGGCGAATCTGCCCAAATTG